>JAGAAF010000013.1 GCA_017615435.1 Bacteroidales bacterium | reverse complement strand
TGAGTTGTGACCTCACGGCAACAACTCATACTAACCACATAATTAATAACACTAAAACTAATAACCAATAGGTTGACGGCTGAGAACCAGCTCTTACTCAACCCGAATACAAAGGTACGACTTATTTTTTAATTTCAAAATATTTTTAATAATTTTTTTAAAATTTTTTGACCGATTGATTTTCAGGGGTATACAAGAGCGATTTTAGCATAAAAGAAGCCGATCAAGATAATTGATCGGCTTCTTATTTAAAGAGTCACCAGAGAGTTCTATTCAGCAGGAAGAGTGAAGAGGACAGGGACATTGGTCCTCCTGGTAACCTGATTAATCTTGGTCGGGAAACTGGCATTGACAGAAATTGCCGCACCAGAAGGAGTCAGGACATGAGTCTCGGCGTCAATTGACCCGGGGGTCGCCGTAAACTGCATGTCGATTGTTCCGTCTCCAGCATATGTCTTGCCAGTAAGAGTTACTGTTCCGCCAGTAATGTAGAACTTGGTTCCAGTGTAGGTATTCTGCACATAGCCATAATTGGTTGGAATAATCTTGCCTCCTTCGACTGTGGATGAGAAGGTGTAAGTTCCTTCAGGGATAAAGCTTACACGTGACTGGTTTACCTGCGTTCCAGTCGTACCCCTTGGAACAAACTCATAGTCATCACTTGCGACAGCCAGGGAGAACTGGACATTGTAGTTACCGGCGTTCGTGAATCCTGCATAAAAAACGTGGCAATCGTTAAAACCAGCCGGCTGTCCCAGATAGTAGGATGTGAAATAATTGCTCATAGGAGTACCCATAGTACCGCCTGCAAGCTCATCGGGGAACGGTTCACTGGCATTACCAGAAACAACTTCCGGCAGGAAGACATCCTCTATGATGGGTTTATAATCAAAGATTGCAGAATCGACAATAGCCCAACTATCGTCACGATAATAAATCTTGCACTCTGCATCAAAAGCAATGGTATACTTTCCATTATCCTGCTTTGTAATGGTAATGGTTCCGCCGGGGGTGAAATTGGCCGTATTGCCATCTACGTCATTACTTGAAACAGAAACTGTATGAGGCTGGAAATTAGTTATACCATTAGCATATGGGCTTTCGATTGTGGGTACAGAATATGCGTCAATAATACTGAAAGTTCCCGTAGGCATTGTGAGGTTATCAAGATCCTTTTCACCATAAAGCGCCATCGAGATCCAAGTAATGTAAGGAATGGAAGCATCATTATTCTTACTGATGAAAAGATCCGCATTCCATCTCTTAGCCTGATCCGGTGTGAAATAAGTATAATACTGACCACCGTAAGCCACTGAATATACCTGTGCTCCGTACGATTCATCAACAATCGTCTCGATCGGTCCAATGAATGAATAAGTTTTGCCTACCGTTTCAGACTCATTGAGAGTAGCAAGTACTGAATACACGCCATCGACAACTTCAATGACAATTTCTCCGTCGAAAATGCCGGAAAGGTCTTCACTATGTGTATAATAATCATCCTTGGAATTAGCAGTGAAAGTACCAGGTGTGTGGAGAGAGCCGGCATCGAACGTGTATGTGGAATTCGGAACCGCCTTTACTTCTCCTTCAATTTCCTCTGCGTTGACCGTCAGGACGACTTCCTTATTGTCTTCCGACACACAGACAAATGCAAATTCATCGAAATGATTATAGGTCCACGAGGAACTATTGTAAATGAATTGCTTGCGTCCAAGGTAGACGAGTTTGGTAAGCGTCAGGTCGATCGAGTTACCGCTCTGGCGGACCGTGTAAGTTGTGATCTTACCATTGTTAGTGACGGTAACGACAACCTCGCGGGCGAATGCAGATTCATTGGCTGTAGCGCTGAGAACGAGGGCGGTGTTTGTCGATGCCGCATCGTTCTTGGTAAGCCACTCGGATTCGAGGGCAACCACAACGGCATCTGCATCCTTATTCACCGGGATGGAGATATCCTGGGCAGCCTTGCTTATCCTCTTGTCCTCCGAAGCCTTGACGACCGGCTTCTGGGCCAGTGTGTATTCCTCTTTCAGAGAACCGGCGGAGATGGAGACCTTAGCATAACGATAATCGTTCGTGTTGTTGGCTGTGTAAGCTGCAACAAGGGCGATCTCTCCGGCTTGACCGGAAGTCGTTTCCAGGGTAAGCCAATCAGAGTCGGACTCGGCGGTCCAGGCCTGGTTGGTAGTGAAAGTGAAGGTGTAAGATGCGGAGGGGCTCTCCACAACTACGTCTGCATCCACTCCGATCACGAGTGACGGATCGGGTTCTTTGTCACAGGATGCAATCGCGATGACGCCTAGCGTCGCGATGAATAATCCTACTAACTTCTTCATAATTGAATAGTTGAAAATGATTTTGAACAAATATATGTATAATAATTAAAATGATTTGTCTGTCAAAGCCGCTTTTATCGTTGCAAGCAGGTAATCGACCTTCAATTTATCCGTTGAAGAGGCTTTGTCACGTATGGTCTCCAGTTTGGGAACCAGCCCTTGAAGCCTGTTGTAGCATATCAGTTCAAGTTCCGCCGTGTACTCGGATGAAATCGGGAGCGAACTCATAGAGTAATCGTCGGCAAGCGATGCCTGATTCGAAGCCTCCTTGAGGTTCTGAGTCATAACCGGGGAGAAGGAAATAAGCCTTGAGATATACATCATAGCCTTCTGCTCCCTCAATTCACTCAGGTCGCCGTCTTTCATATCAGCAAGGACTGCCTCCTCAAGGGAGTCGAGCAACATATCTGCCGTGTATTTGCTTCCTGCCAGTCTTTCAGCCGCAAGCACATATGGCAGACGGTTGAAGGCATTGACGGTGGAGACATATTGCGTACGATGGTAACGGTCGATGCTGACATTGGCACCGGCAAGGTACTTGAAAAGCATAGGATTACGGTCGAGCCAGGAATAGTCCGACTGACCCTTAAGTATCATCTGTAAAACCCTGGACTGCAACTCGGCAGGAACTGCCTCGAGTTTGGGCAAATCTACTCCAGCCCTTGTCTCGTGCGCCAACATACCTCCTACCCAATCGGACATATAATAGTCCATATAGTAGTAGTTCAAATAGATCCAATCAACGAACAGCATCGAATAATTCTCCGGCACATCCTCTGAAGTGAGCCATCCTGCGGCATTGTCCGCCACATATTCGAGCCTGTTTCTGACAGTCCGGGCACATTCGAGTATATCGTTACCCAGGTCGTGCTGGATGCCGCGTGGATCAGACGGCGAGTCCTGACGGGGGATAAACAAATGGTCGAAATCGGCAGGGGCATCGGCATAGAGCCAGGCGATTGCATATTTGTCGTAGTCCCCCACCCTGTCGATAATTGTCTTCACTCCGGCTTCTTTGTCGCCAGGTTGTGCCAAAATGTTGAACAGCACATCGTCGGTAACGGAAGCCGTGATGCCGTGTTCAGCAGTGAACGAAGGGCTCCGCAATTCATCCGGGGAATACGCATAGCTTCCCGCCATATTCTGGGTCAGGCCAAGGGCACGTCCGAAGGTCTTCATCACTTCCGCCTTCAAGACCTCGCAGACGGCGTCGTCATCAAGGTAGTACTTCCTGTATCTGGGATCCACGTCGCTGATGCTGTAGACGCTTCTTCTGCGCACACCCAGCAGATAATCTCCCGGAACGGTGATCTTGGCGGACAGTATCTCCGAATCTGCGGAGCGAAGGAGGCTTAGCCCCAACGAGGATGCCTGTCCCCCGATGAAAGAGACAGTAGAGACCATAGGGTCTCCGGAATATAATCCGGCGCTGTAGAGCACGGGTTCAACGGGCTCTCCCAGCCCTGCTTCGGCAAAAGCTTCGTTCCAGGCCTGAAGTCCCTCGAAGATTGCCCTGCGCCACGATTCCGTGAAGAGAGTGTCCACATAGACACGGATGCTCTTACCGTAGCTTATATCCCATTTTGAAGCCATATAGTCAGTCTTCATACCCTCAAACGGGCTGAATGCTGTAACCGGTTTTGTGAGGGTTCCAACCCTGGAGTCTTCCTTCCGCGTTTTGAACTCCTTTTGAGGAATTGGTGACAGGCAAGAAACGATATGTACCGTTACATTCGGGTGGAAGGAAGTCTCGCCGAGAACACTCTGAAGGTTCAAGGTAAGGGTAACATCGCTTTCCACGCCCACGGACTGCCCCCTGCACACAATTCCCCTGGTATAAGACTTTTTATCGTCAACGCTCCCGGATAGTATTCTGTAGTCCCCGTATTTCTTTCCGGCCAAATCCAGGACATCCTTAGACCTTGGAGAAAAAACGCCGTTGACAATCACCACCTTGGTGGAGTCAGTACTATATTTTGCCGGCAACCTGTGGCGAACCGCCTGAAGACGAGAGTCCGCGAAGACTTCATAACCGCGTACGGCGGGGTTTTTAAATAGTATGACGCTGTCTTCTTTGCAAATCTGAAACACCTGGCAGGAGGAAACCTCTACGCCTATGGTCATAGTCGGTTCGGAAGCATCCTCAAGCCAGGTGCTGAGTATCACTTCCCTGCCTATAAGCGAATCAGGAATTTCCAGCAAGATATCCTTACCGTCCCGGTATATCTTCAGAAATCCCTCTGCGCTTTTCAAGCCCTTCTTCTCCAGGAACTTGTCGTATTTGGACTTCTTCGGTGCCGGAGCCTGTGCTTCGGTCTCAATCTTGGCCTGCTTCTTTTTCCAAGGCCAGGAGAAGGCGGAAGCGGACGGGCCTGCGACAATCAGTCCGGCTGCAACCAGGAGGGCTATGAGCCTGTTAGTCTTTGATGCCATAACTGATCGTGCTGATTAAAAGTTGATAGTGCGCCTTGTCCTGCTCCGATGCGGATGTAAGGGCGGCTTTCATATCGCTGCGCGCCTTGCTCAACAGCGCGTAGATATCCGCAACCGTGATGTTCGAAGACATATTGAAGATGCTTCGCGGATAATACTCAAAACCGGAAACCGGAGAGTATGTGATTACACCTTCGGATTCAACCTTATTTGCTTCAAGGCTGCAAAGATTATCACCCCCCGCAAGAATATGTGCGTCCTCGTTTATAGCGACTGTCTTGGTTCTTGAAGAAGGCATTGCAAATGAGGCGACAGTCATATAGGTTTCCACAAAATCTTTCTGGAACCTGCGCTGCTCCGGAGTCAGGGAAAGCTTATTTCTAGTCGGTCCCCAAACCTTGTCTGCAACAATGCCGAAACATTCTACAGGCCCCAACTCGCGGGTGTCCACTCCGTCACTCGAACCGCAAGCGAATGGAGCCGAAAGGATATAGTTCTGAATAGAGTTTCTTAAAGCCTGAACAGGAGTCCCTATCACGGGAAGGCGGCTCACCACGCTTTCGTCTGCTATCCAATCAAGGTCGGCCCACATATCGAACAGGCGTTCGAGGCAGTCGAGCTGCTTCTGACGGGGAACGTTCTCGAAAGGCTTCTGTCCGTCACCGAACTTGACTTCCCTGCGATAAAGGCCGCCGATATTTCGGGCAAGATGACCGATATAACGGCTGTATTGGCTCACGATTGCCTTATAAAGATCCACCCTGTATTCGTAGTCCTCATCGCTTTTGTTGTCGATCCAGTCCATGAAACGCGGGACTATGTACTTTAGACTCGCCACTCCGTAGGCGCTCGAGGCGAGAACGTCATCGCCCAGGTCTTCATTCTGGCAGCTTGGATCGAAGAACTTCGCATACAGCTGCTGCTTGCCGTAGCGGTAGAACGCGTCCGCTTTCAGCGAATCCGTTATCCATCCTGAAGTGATCGCCGTCTCCTCTTCGAAGGAAGCGACATCAAAAACGGGCTGGTAGCCCCAGCGTATGGCCCAGTAGTCGTATTTTCCGAAAGTAGGAGGAGTCACTTTCACTCCCCTCTCAAAATCGCCCGGCTGTGCCACATAGTTGTTGCGGGCATAGTCCATAATGGATGTTGTAGTGCCGTTTTCCTGCGTGAATACCGGATCGCGCAAAGCCTCAGTCGGGATGACGGCACTGGCGCTCATATTGTGCATCAGACCAAGGCAGTGTCCCACTTCGTGGGTGATGACATACTTCAGCGCATCTCCCAGAATCTCCTCAGGGATGTCCTTGGTGCGGACATTCGGATCGGTCTGGGCGGTCTGCACGAAACGCCAGTCGGATGCCAGTTTGATGACATCGTGGAACACATAGACAGAAGCGGTGATAATCTCTCCGCTGCGGGGATCCACCCACGACGGGCCCATCGCGTTCTGCACTCCAATCGGAGCATAGCGTATGCAGGAATACTTTATGTTGTCCGGGTCGAACTCAGGATCGTCAGTCGGGAAATCCTTGGCAATTATCGCATTCTTGAATCCTATCCTTTCAAAAGGCTTCTGCCACTGGTTGACAGCCGCCCTGATCCAAGGCTTCCAAGACTCCGGGAACTTGTCGTCGATGTAGAATACTATAGGCTTGACAGGTTCGACCGCCTCACCTCTCCTGTAGGCCGCCGTGTCGGAGGGTTCAAGCCTCCAGCGGTTGGCGAAGAACGCGCTGCGAGGGCTGCCCGCAGTTGAGCCCAGCTGCTCGCGCTCGGTAAAGAAATAGCCGATGCGGGGATCTGCGGTACGGGGATGGTAGATTTCTTCAGGCAGCAGCATTATGGAGCGTGTCAGCTCCGCCGTAAACGGACGGTCTTTCATCAGCGTCCTACCAGTTGTAGGGTGCTTCAGGGTTACTGTGTATGAAAGGCTGGAAGTAACTGATACATTATCTTCGAACGCCTTGAAACCGGCTATGTATGACAATTCCGGCTTATACTGTTCGTTCCTGGTGTAGGAGCCATAGACGCTGGGGGTTGTGAAGGGCGAATTCTCATCGTCTTTCCCCAGGAAGACGTCGGTCACATCGAATACCACCGCCGTGCTATCGTTATTGTAGGCCTTTCGGGGGAACAATCTAAGAATCGCACCCAGGTTACTTTCCGAGAGCGCCTTCGAGATGTTGGCGTCATCCGAATAATAGTCTGCCGACACGTTACGCATCACGATAGTGCTGTCCACCTGTTCAAAAGTGAAATGGGACAACCCTGAAGGCTTCGCGCCCACAACTCCGTAAGCGTTGTCCGAAATACGCGCTATAGTGGACCCCATCACGAAATCCCGACCGAAGAGGGCCACAGGCAGTTCGAAATATATCTTCTGCCCCACCTGATGGATGGTAATCATTCCATCCGCCTTTCGGCCTTCCTTGGCGAAGAGTTTTTCGTAGGGAGTTTTTTTCTTGACAGTGTCAGCAGGCTGCACTTCCTCAACCTTGTTTTTCTTCCAGAAAGTCAGCCAGGAAGGCAGTTTAACTTTTGCCTGCCCGGGGACGGACGAAATCAGCAGAAGCGCGACTGACGCTGTTATTATGCTTTTAACATTCATAATGATTCTATCTCAAAGTAGATGAAATGGCCAATATCTCTCCGAAACCGCCGTAAACTCCATTGGTCTTGGTGGTGAAGTTACCTGTGCTCACATTGAAGGGGCGGAGGTAAATCTTGCCTTCCTTGGTGGAAGGATTATAGGTGGCGATTATCACCTGAAGCCTGTGGGTAGGGAGTTTCATATCATAATTATACTCTGCTATCTGTCCAACACCGAACCACGCCTGATCATACTGTTTGATCAATGTAATCTTCTCAGCCGTGTTATCCGGTTTCCAGGAAAGGGCGTTCGTCATATAGCTGTTTCCGGAAAGGACCATAGTGTAAATCTTCGAAGGAGTAGCATAGTAGAACACATAGGCATTGTCACAGACGGCGAACGTCACGGCATTTTCGATTTCCGGGAGGTTGACCTCCATAGAGTATGCGTTCTCGGGGGTATCATAGGGCAGGATGACCACATAATACTTTCCACCGGCCTTCATAATGTACATATGATCGTCGTTCCTTGTGCTGCCGGCGGCTACGCACGAGGCCGTGCTCAGATCGAAAGACAATCCAGTCGTTTCCACCGCGTCGAAGGTGCCAGAGTAGGCAAAGGGGCCGAGCATATAATGGAATCTATGGTCAAGCTTGTCGAAGCCGCTGATATGTCCCTGCTGGATCCTTGTCCAGGCAAGGCAAGAGGCGTCATAGACCGCTTTCTGTACATTAGGATAAGACACTTTTGAATACTGCATATCCATTATATCGCCGCAATTGTAGAGGACGCCGTCACCCATCACTGCATAGGAGTGATAATTGTTGCCTCCCGTGAAAAGGGTTTTGACGCCGAAAGAATCATCGTTGAAGGTAAACAACTCCGCATCTTGATACTCGACGGTATATGTCACGGGGCTCAACGCATAAATATGCTCTTCGGTGCCTATCATCAGCATACTCTTCGAGAAAGAATGGGCGTTTGGAACGCTCAAATCGGTTGCAAGTCTGGACACGGTGGAAGTGATACGTCCCGGGATGGGCTCTCCCCCGTTGTTGAATGCAAATATATCCCGATGTATCTTGGGAGCAGAACTTGTCCAGCCGTAAGTGACCGGAGTATCGCTGATGAGGTTGATATCCGAATGAAGGCCACCGTCCCTGGTATGCGAGACCAGCAACCCCTCTCCATATGGATTGGTCACATAGACAGGCCAGTATTTCATCTGGGAAAAACCAGTCTTAGTGTTGGTAACCGTCAGGCTGAGCATATAAGGTTTGGTGGCGGGAAGGTTAAGGACGAAATAACTCAGGCGGTCGGCGTCTCCTATCTCAATCCTTCCTTTCATCGCACTCGCAACTATGTCGAACTCCCATAAGAAAGAGAAATCAGAAGAGTTCGTGCCTTTCTGGCGAACGACCGCCTTAAGGTTGAGAGTATCTCCATAGGCAACGCTCAGAGTGTCAGACTCGGCTCCGTCCACCCTGATGGCGATATCGGGGATTTCATATGTGGCATCTGTACTCTGGTCTTTGTAACACCCAAGGATCATCAAAGCGGTCAGCGCCACTAAAGAAATATTGAGCAGATTCTTCTTCATTTCTTTCTACATTATCAACAGGGTTGAGAGTATAGTCGGTATGGTTTCCGGCTTCTTTCCGCCTCCGACCGGCAGATAAGGTGAGGAATAGTACTCATAGTCCTCACTGTGCATATACGGCGCTTCAGGATGCTCCTGATCGTGTTTTTTAACGGTCTCATACAGAGTGCGCGAAGCGGCGTACCACCAGGAATTGGCGCGGAAAATAAGATCATCGTTCTTACGCGCAGAAGCGTAAACTGAAGTATACTGAATATCCTCGCCAAACAGTTCAGCAAGTATTTTGTGGTAATTCTGACTGTACCCTTGGGAGAAGTAATACCACCAACTGCGATAAACATCCTCACCGGTAGGGCGCACGAACTGGTTCGACCAGGTCACGTAAGTGATGTCACCGCCGGCGTAGATGTGTTTGAAGTTATCGTTGGGCAGCAGACGGAAGGTTGTGGTCTGCTTGGAGAACTCGTCTTCCGAGAAAGCCTTGACCTTGATACTGATATAACCGGAGAGGCTGCCGGCAGGCACCACAGCCTGCTGTACTGTAAAGTCCTGACCTGCAACAGCAGAATTGAAAGTCGTGTCGACTATTTCATATGTAACAATTCTGTCGTAGTCACAGGCGGGACCCACCAGGGCCAGGTTGATTTTAAAAACAGGTTCCGCTTCCTTGTTTCCAATAAGGGAAAACGACGTCTGGTTGGAATCAAAACGGACCAGCGAATCGGCAGGGTCGAACACGGCAACATCCTGTTCAGTACAGGATCCAAGGAGAGCGACAACTGCCGTCAACAATATGAGTGAATACCTTTTCATCGTTACTTACAATTCTTGAACACGTCCGTAATTGATTTCAGCCTGGGGATAAGGCAGTGTCAGATCAGATAATTCCAGGTTGTAATAAGCCTTTGCGGGATAGTTGTCCAGGCCTTTGCGCTTAAACCAGTAGACTATCTGTCCTTCGTTGATAAACTCCCTCATTATTTCCCTGTGGAATTCTGTGAGGGCATCAGCTGATGCGGGAAGATCCGCCTGGACACCGCGGTGGGCCCTGACTATATCCAGGGTCTGCTTGACTTTCACAGAATCTCCCTGTTCCAGATAATCTTCCGCTATCATCATATACAACTCCGGGAGTTTCATCATAGGCATTTTATTCCTTATGGAAGCAGGCATCTCGGAGGAACCGTAGAGTTTGTAGCAGTCGTAGCCCTTGTTGTACTTGAGCATCATCGCGGGCCCTCTGATATCCTCGGCGCCGCCTATATACCCGTTATCGTTGAGTTTGTAAAGGACATCGCTGACAAACTCTTCATTGATGTGGAGCGCGTCCAACTTCGTAGACAATCCGGCTATGAGAACTCCGGCCACCGCCGTATGCAGACCGGTTATATCGAGCTGGAAAAGCTGTTCCCCACTGAGGGTCCAGTCACGCGCATTGTTGTCTAAATTGAGCAGGTTTTCCGGGTCAATCCACTTGACAGCGCCTGACGCAATCGCATCATCGATAATGCCCTGTGCAAGCTGTGCCGCACGCGACACATCCCCTGACCATTGACAGACCCTTGCCTCCAGCATCCTGGCTGCATAGAGATTAAAATGGGAGTTCCGCTTGTTCCAATAGCCTTCCGCATTGGGTCCCTGGTTCCAGCCATCCGGGACCACACCCGTCACCGGATCGTTCTTCAGGCATTCAATCGCCGCGGCGAGGTCGGCGAGAAGCAGCGCCCTCGTTTCAGCATTCGTACGCTGAGGAGTCGCTTTAGGGATAAATTCAGTCACATAAGGAACCGTTTTTTTGGCATCCTCTGAAGCAGCCCATCCGCGGGTTCCGAACATCCTGATCAGGTCGAAATGCATATATGCCCTGAGTCCGAGAAGTTCACCCTTGATAAGATTGAATTCCAGCTCGCTTGTGAAGACATCTCGCCTCTCATCCAGATAATCCAGAATCGAATTGATGTTGGCTATCGCATTATATGCCTTCAGCCACATCCCGGCTATGTCGTTCTTGACATAAGTATTGTTATACGTATGTGCCTGCCAGGGATGGATATTCGTCGCGGCGACCTCGTTGTAGGGGTAGCAGATCAAATCGGCAAAATGCCAGGTAAGAGCTTCTCCGTAAAGGGATTCCGAGCCCATCGTCAGATACACGCCAGTCAAGGCGTCCAGGAAACCCTCCCTGTTGGAAAGGAGTTTGTCCTGCTGGATTCTGGTGGATGAAGAAGCCTGAAGCCAGTCGTTGCAAGCAGAAACGCTGAGCACGACCGCCGCTATTGCGAGTATCGATAATATAGACTTTTTCATAGGAGCATCAGAATGTAGCGGTTAAACTGAAAGAAATCGTCCTGGCGTAGGGATAACTGGTTCCCCTTTCGATGTGGATGGAGGACCAGGTGTAAAGATCCGAGCCGTAGAGGCTCGCACGCAGGCGGCTGAGTTTGTATTTCTTGATTGCTGAATACGGGAACTCATAGTAAAGCGTCGCGGAGGAAAGCGTCAACTGGTCGTTTTTTTGAACGAAGCGTGTGGTCGCCTTGGTGGGCCCTTGGCTTCCGGCTCCGTTTCTGTACTGCGCCTGCTGACCTGAATAGTACCATCTGTCGGAGAAGATACGGCGGTCCACGTTATAGGCGATGTCCGCGTTTTCGACCATCTGGACGAGAGTCGAATTGTACTTGTACCCTCCTCCGTAGAAGGTGAAGATAATGCTGAGGCCTATGCCCTCTACTTCAGAACTAAGGCCGAAGTTGCCGTTGAAGAGAGGATCCGAAGAGCCGCAGTTCACGAGATTCGTCGCCTTCCAGTCCTGCGTGATATTCCCGTTCTTATCCACGAACATCTCGCGGCCGCTGACAGGATCGATTCCAATCGAACGTACAGCCCATATAGAATGGAGTGGCATTCCGTCGTAATACTGGATCACCGGCATTTCCGAGCCGGAAGCGGTTGCATTTTCAATCTGCTGCTCGTTATAGGATTTCATAGCATCAGAAATCTTCAGAAGACGGTTGTCGTTGAGGGCGCATTTTGCCAGCAGCGACACGAAGGAGTTTTTCCTCTGCCAGACAGTGTAGGAGAAACCGGCTTCAACTCCCTTGTTGCGTATCTTCCCGAGGTTGTCGGAAACAAGCGAGAATCCTGTTGATGGGACCACCGATCGGTTGAAAATCAGGTTCTCGGTGTCGGCGATGTAAGCGTCCAGGGTAAGGTTGATGCTGTTGGTCCTGAAATCCAGGCCGAGATTGTAGTCCATCTTCTGCTCCCATCCCAGGTCGGGATTTGCAAGGTTGGCCAGCGAAACGCCCGTGTACCCGTTGTAGTACATATCCGTGAAATAATTATAGACTGCAAGAGCGTTGTTGGACATATAGTTCTGGTTACCGGACGAGCCCATCGAATAACGGAGTTTCAGGGTCTTGAGGGCGTCTTTATCCTTAAGGAACTCTTCATTGTGGAGGTTCCAGGCGACTCCGGTGCTCCAGAACGTTCCCCAGCGTTTGTTTGTGCCGAACACGGAGGATGCGCTGCCCTTGATGGTGGCGTCCAGCATATAACGGCTGTCATAACTATAACCGACTGTGAGCAGAAGGCCGAGGTTGCGGTTGAGACCGGATGTGCCGGTCGGAGTATGATCGTCCATATACTGGCGGGCGAAGATCAGCTCTTCCATACGACTGTTCGGGAAACCTTCGGCATAGTTGGCGACCTCTGAATAAGTGGTTTCAGAAATCTGATACTGAGCTGTCGCGAAAACATCGTGGACATCAGCAAACGTGTTGTTGAACTGGGCCGAAAAATCTCCTGAGTAGGAAGTGTATGTGCCGGTAGTCGCCTCGTAGGAACCGCGTTTCAGCATATCCTCATCGGAGAGTTCCCATAAGCTGAAGAATTTCGAGTGATTCGCGGGATAGAACTCGTCGGAAGAAGTCCTCTTAGTGTCTATTCCAAAACGGGTCACCAGTTTAAGAGCCTTTATCGGGGAATACTCCACATAGAAATTATCAGTGAAGTCCAGATAATTGCTGACATTCTTGCAGTTAAGGGATGCGTCGTAGAGCGGGTTGACCACATACCGGCTTTCGTCGTTGATACGGGTGAACTTCTTCACAAGATTGCCTTCTTCATCGTAGGGATTGAAATAGGGATTCATTCTGGCGTAGGTAGAGAAGTCGCCATAAGGTGATTCCGAACTGTTCATTGACGAAACGCTCATTATGTTTCGGAACTGCCAGCCCCTCATTCGGTACGACAGGTTCATATCTCCACTGATGACCTTGCGGCTCGAGCCCTTCATTGCGCCCTCGATATCGTTGTAGGAAAAGGTTGTAAAGGACTTGAGTTCCCTATTGCCCAGTTCCACACTGACCGAATGTTTATTGCCGATACCGACGCGGAGAGGCTTGCTGAGCCAGTAGGTGCTCTCCCCTTCCTTCGCTTTCTTGAGTCGTGCATAGTAGACCTGCATAGCCGAAAGCATCTCGGCCGAGTCGCCGAAGTCCATATAATAACCCTCGCGACGTTCGACTTCGAGCTTTTCCAGCGCATTGCAGAGGTTATATGAAGTGAGGTCAGGCATTTCCAGGGAAACGTTTCCGGTATATGTTACGGCCGTCTTTCCCGAATCCAGACTCTTGGTTTCGATGACGATAACTCCGTTACCGCCCTTTGAACCGTAGATTGCCTTCGCGGAAGCGTCCTTGAGGATGGTGATGCTCTCCACCCTGTTCATATCCATATCCTGGATTTTCTCCACCGTGGTCTCAAAGCCGTCAAGTATGAACAGAGGCATATTCACGTCGCTGACGAAGTTGCTCTTGAGCGAAGAGGTCTCCATACTGAGCGACGAAGCGCCTCGGATCTGCATTGAAGTCATCGCGTTCGGGTTAGAGCCCTGTTCCAGATTCTCGATGATGAGCAGCGAAGGGTCGATGTTCTTCAGGCTCTCAAGCACGTTCTTGTTACCGGCTTTGCGCAGAACGTCCGCATTGACCGTCTGCACGGCGCCAGTGAAACTGTCCGCCTTACGGGTGTAGATACCCGTCACGACTGTAGCTTCCAGCAACTCGGAATCCGTCTGCAAGTGCACCAGAGCGGCCTCCTTGATGCTGAGTGTGACCGTTTTGTAGCCCATCGCCTCGAAGGTCAGTTCCTTGCAGGTGGACGGTACTATTATCGAATACCGTCCGTCATTTGCAGTCATCGTTCCACCACCCAGGTTCGCCGGGTCGTAAACCGCCACTCCGGGGACGGGGATGTCGTCTTCGTCCACGACTACGCCGCTTACCGTCTTCGGCGCCTGGGAAGCCGCCGGCACCGGATTCAGCAGCGGAAGGAATGCCGTAAGGTACAGCAATACCTTGAATATATGTCCTTTACTGATCATCTGGAAACGTATAATACACCAATCTAACTCTTCAAAATTAAGAATTCATTTCGTAAAATCCTAATAATCACAATACTCTAAGCTTCCGCTTTCTTTTTGCGGTTTCTGACGATCAGGAAGATTGCCAGCAGGAGGAAGGTCGCGAGGATACTGATCATTTCGGGGATATGGGCCAGCGGCTCCACCCAGAATTCGGTGAACAGGCCGTTGCGGGCGAAAACCTCAACCGTGGTCCAGAAGACCACGACCGTGGAGACGGCCATCCGGATGTTCGCACCCCACGCGCCCAGCTTGAGCTCATACTTGAACATAAAGAACGCTCCTATGAGGCAGCCGACCGCAATCGCGATGGTCACAGGGTGGCTCTCACCCAGGAAGACGGGGTCATAGACGAACATCAGCAGCAGATAGCAGGTCCACATCATCACGTTCAGTTCCTCGAAGGTCGTGATCGAGGTGTGGCGGCTGAAATGGCTCGGGACGATTTCATCGCGCTTGTTGCCGAAGAATACCTTCTGCAGCCAGTTCAGGGCGTGGCAGCCCGTTTTGCTTCCAAAGATGTAGAGCACCATAAACATAACCCAGAAGCCGAACGAAGCGGGCATTATCAGGTACTCCGGCCGCGAGCCGCGCATCGCCTTCAGTTCCGCCGCCGGGATGTCGTTCACATTGACACCGTTGATCAGCATTTCGTGGTTCACACCAATGCCGTTGATGTATTCGGTCGTGGTCTGGACTATGCCCGAGCCGGTCAGGTCATAATGCACGCCGAACCTCGCGGCGAAATAGCCGAACATAAATTCCACCCATCCCGTCCAGAACAGCAGGCCGCCGAACAGGCCGAACAGCGTCTGCTTGGTGTCCCCTTTCACGAATACACCCCATACGGCGATCGCGAGTCCCACGGCGCCCATAATGAAGGCACTCACGTTCACGGCGTGGTGCGACATCGTGTCCTCCATCACACGCATCAGCGCGTGCCCAAGAGGCATAGTAAACAGAACAAGAAAGAATGATGCGACGGTCTTTCCCCAATAAAGTTTCGGTGTATTCATATGTGTCAGACGTTTCTTACGCAAAGTTAGCAGGATTATTCGTATATTGCTGAACAAATGGAAACGGACAGGATACTTTTGCGGCCGTGGCTGGAGAGCGACGCGCCGGCGCTGTTCAAATACGCCTCCGATCCGGAGGTGGGACCGCGCGCCGGCTGGCCGCCGCACAAGAGTGTGGAGGAGAGCCTGGAGGTAATCCGCACGGTCTTCAACGACGCCACCAACACGTGGGCCATCGTCCTCAAAGAGACCGGCGAGCCCATAGGCGCTATGGGCTATGGCCCTTCGTGCCAGTGCAACCTCCCCGCACGCGAAGACGAGCCCCTCATCGGCTATTGGGTAGGCCGGCCGTATTGGAACAAGGGCATCTGCACGGAAGCTCTGCAGCTTATGATTGACCACATCCGCAAGACTACGGATATCAAGTCGCTCATAAGCGGCCATTTTATCGACAACCCCGCTTCCGGCCGAGTTATGGAAAAATGCGGTTTCATTCCCACAGGCGAAACCGTCATTGACCCCGATCAGGGCCGGGACACCCCTATTAGAGTATTAAGATTGACTTTATAATGAAACACTTCGCTTGGACAAACAGGCCGGCGGCTACCAGCCGTGAAATCGTTCGGGAAGGGATACTTCCGTTAGGCGGCGTTCTGGGCATTACCGCCGTTTTGGTGGGATTGTTTGCCCTTTGCATTCATTTCGGCTCAGAGATGAATCCGGTCGTGCCCGTACATATGGATGACGGAGAGACAGTAGATCCTAATCCGCTCCGAATGGTGTTCATGCTTCTGGGCTTTGTGCTCTCGTTCGTCTTCGCTTTCTTTGCGGACCGTAAGGGAAAAATGGATCAGGTACTCCCCTCCTTCTTTCTCGGCTACACGGGCGGCACCCTACTCTGGCAGTCTGTCGGGGAATGCGCCTGGCATTTCAGCATCGTGGGCGAGGATTATCTGATGTGCTTCCCACATATTGAGGGGGCCTCAGCCATCTTTATGGTCATTATCACGACCATCCTGCTGATATATTGTATTAAAAGAGAGGCATTCAGCTGGGGCATTGGGGTGTTTGTGCTGTCATTCGTGGGCAACTGGTTCGGGCATTTTGTCCTGATTGGCACCTATCCCCTGGTGCATTCACTCCTGGAGGAAGAACTCTGGTTCAAGGGAGCCGGCGCCATACTGGGAACGTTGACCTGCGCTGCCGCCGTGCTTCTTAACATCTTTTCCGCAAAAGACATCAAGGCACGCCTCTGCTGCTGCCTGATGCTCTACTTCGGCATCGGCATCATCGTCACCGGCGTCACCGGAATATAACAAGCTATGGAGTACCTGTCTAAGCAAAGATACGACGAGATTGCGGCCGAGTTGAAGAACCTTATAGAGGTGGTCTACCCCAAGGTACAGGACGACCTTGCGGAGACCAGCGCCCAGGGGGACCGAAGCGATAACGCAGGATACCGTGAAGCACGGCGGATGCAAGCGAAGACCATCAGCCGTATCCGTTTCCTTCAGAAGATTCTGGATAATTCCCGCGTGATTGACCCCGACGTCCTCCCCAAGGACAGGGTTTCCCTTCTGACACGGGTCGAATTCACCAATCTCACCACGAATACCCGAATGACATTCCAGATAGTCAGCCCCCACGAGATGGACCTCGAGGCCGGCAGGATTTCGCTGAAATCCCCTATTGGCGCCGCCCTGATGGGCAAAAAGGTCGGCGAAATCGCCGAAGCCCAGGTTCCCTCAGGTACGCTGCGTCTGAGAATCGAAAACATCACATTTGATTAATGGCTAGTAATCCGGATTTCGTTCAATATATCGTGGACCAGTGCTCAGGCGCAGGCCAGATTGACGTCAAAAAGATGATGGGAGACTAATGCCTCTACTGCAATGGCGTCCTGTTTGGCCTAATCTGCGACAACAACCTGTATATAAAACAGACAGATGCCGGCGAGGCCGTCCTGGAGGAAGTGGTGCTCCGGCCGCCCTATCCCAGCGCCCGGGACCATTTCTACATCACGAACGTGGACGACCGGGACTACCTGGAGGATATCATCCGCGCAACGTTACCTGAGCTGATGTCAGGCAAGTCGAAGGCCAAAAGAAGCGCATGAGAACGCCGGCCTCACCTTCCGTTATGCCATTGAAGCCTATCCCACGCTGATACATAGGAGTGTTTAATATCACCGTTAATCAATTATGAACCGCTCAAAAGAGATCATACGCACAAGCGTAATCGGCATTGTTGCAAATGTATTATTGGCGTCATTTAAGGCCGTTGTCGGCCTTCTGGCCCATTCGGTGGCAGTAGTGCTAGACGCCGTTAACAATCTTAGTGACGCGCTCTCAAGCGTGATTACAATCATAGGCACCAAACTTTCGGTGCGGCCGGCAGACAGCAAACATCCATTCGGCTACGGCCGGGTGGAGTACTTCACGGCCATCATCATTGCCGTCATAGTTCTCACTACGGGTATAACATCGCTGGTTGAATCCGTCAAGAAGATCATTAGCCCCACAGAACCGGACTACACTACTGTTACACTGATCGTGATTATTGCCGCCATTGTGACCAAACTGGTTCTGGGATGGTATGTCCGCCGGCAGGGAAAGAAACTGGACAGCGACGCTTTGATCGCTTCTGGTTCCGATGCTCTTTTCGATGCGATTATTACACTGGCGACCCTCATTTCTGCCGGTGTGATGCTTATCTGGGACGTCTCCCTGGACGGCTATCTGGGTGCGCTAATTTCCATAGTTATCATCAAGGCCGGAATCGAGATGCTCGCCTCCCCCATCAATCAGCTGCTGGGCGCCCAGGCCGCCGCCGACTTGATTCACCAGATTAAGGCCGATATTACTGCAATGGACCAGGTTCAGGGCGTCTTTGACATCATCCTTCACGGCTATGGCCCCAACCTCTCCATCGGTTCGCTGCATATAGGCGTGCCGGACACCTTGAGCGCCCACCAGATTCACGGTTTAACCAGAAGCATTTCCGAATTGATGCTAAGCAAGTACGGAATCATTATGACGGTAGGCGTCTATTCTGTCGCGACAGGTGATAACAAGAATGCCGAACTTCAAAGGACTGTCATCCAGACATTGACCGCTCAGGAGCATGTCGTCCAGGTACACGCCTTCTATTATGACAAAGAGAATAACAGCGTGTCAGTAGATGTGGTTCCCGACTTCAGCATCACGAATGACGAGGAATTCATAAGTCTTTTGTCGAAGCAACTGAACGCGTCAGTCCCAGGCATTACGATAAGCATCGTTATCGATCACAACTATTGTGACTGATGGAAGTAACCAACCTGCTGGACATACACACCCGCGAGGAGTTATACCTGTGGTATCAGGAGAATCACGACAAGGTCAGTGACTTCTGGCTGCGCGTGAACCGTGCTGCGGAAGACTGCCCTGGCGTGGTACGATATGTCGATGCTGTGGAAGTAGCCCTCTGCTTTGGCTGGATAGACAGCACCCAGAAGAAGATTGATGAAGGTAAGCCCATTCAGCATTTCACTCCTCGCCGCAAGCGGACCAACTGGTGTGAAAGGAACCTGATCCGCTGTCGCCGTTTGGTTCAGTTAGGAGAGATGACGCCAGCTGGACTTGTAGTTGCTCCAGACCTGGATCCATCCCTTTTTGTCTTTGAGGATTGGGTACTTGATGCCCTTAAAGCCGATGAAAAGGCCTGGGCCAACTACATCTCTTTCCCTGAGACTTATCGTCGTATCCGGGTTGATTACATTCAGCATTACCGGCAAACTGGTCGTGAAGAACAGGCTCAGAAGGCCCTTCTGCGCTTCGTCCAAGACTGCCACTCCGGCAAAATGCTTCCCGGCTGGGATGATTTTGGAAGATTGGATTAGGGGCACCTCAAACGAAAAAAACCCCAGAACGATTAGAGGCGCGATCGCGCCGATTGGCAGGGGTGTTTGAGGGGGTACGCCCCCTCATTCAAGATAGTGCCAGAGGCACCTCAAACGAAAAAAGAGCGACCGCGTCGCTCTTTTTGTTTGAGGTGCCTAGCGGAATTGAACCGCTCTAACTGGTTTTGCAGACCAGTGCCTAACCTCCCGGCCCAAGCACCTTGGACTGCAAATATACGCAATTTCTAACAATTTCAAAGAAACCGCTTTTATTTGTATCTTTGTTAAAGTATGAAACGGACTCTGATTATTCTTCTCTTAGGTCTATTAGCTGTCGCGTGCGGCCCGAAGCACGACCGCCTGCGCAACGGCGATCTCATATTTGTCGGGCTGCCGATGGATTACCACGCGGAGGGCGGGTCTATGGATGAGGCAATCTCGTCCGCGACCGGCGCCCCCGACGCGTTGAACCTGATCCACGTGGCCATCGCCGAGGTGCAGGCGGACAGCGTCTGGGTCATCGACGCGACAATAGCGCACGGGGTGGACCGTCACCCGCTGAGCACCTTTCTCAAGGACTTCACGCTCAAGGACGGGAGCTATCCGGAATTCATCATCAAGCGCGTGAAAGGTGTCGATTCCGACGCCGCCGTGGAAAGGGCGAAGACCTATTGCGGCCGCGAGTACGACGTACGTTTCCTTCCGGACAACGAAGACCTGTATTGCTCGGAGCTGGTACAAAAAAGTTACCTGGATGCATCAGGCAACCAGGTATTTAAAAGTGAACCTATGAATTTCAAAGCCCCGGACGGGACTATGCCCGAGTATTGGGTGTGGCTGTTCGGGAAACTCGGGATGGATGTTCCGCAGGACCTTCCGGGAACCAATCCCCAGCGAATGTCCGAGTCCGCCAACCTCAGCCCCGTCTACTTTACTCTCGAATAGAACTCGATATTGCGCTCAAGGACGATTCCTTCATCGGTCTCAGTCGGATTGAAGGTGCAGGTCCAGACTTCAGTCGTGCGCCAATCTGTCTCGGCCTCGCGAATCATAAACTGTATCATACCGTTAGACTGAAGACCGTTGAAGGTAAAGAAGTCACGATAGTAGCAAAGATATCCGGCGCTGACAATTTCGCCGTCGGACTTGCAGATATATTTGCAGAAAGCCTGGGCGAATTCGCGCGACAAATAGACCCGCTCTTCGGTGTAGGCATTAACAAAGTACAAATCCTCAGGGAAAGTCCACGTACACGGATAAAAAGTATACGACCAACTGGGATACTCTTCCCCGGGATAGACAATGTAAGATTCCTCCCTCGCAGTTTGGTAATTCTTAATCACCAGAATCGAATCCAACTGCCAGGTCATTTCCTCCGTCACCATCGCCTGCTCCTTGGCGGTAGGTTCAAAATCCTGATCGGAGGGCGGATCGCACGCTACTAACATACAGCCGAGAACGGCCAAACAAAATATTTTTTTCATACTTAATAGATGCAACTCGGCCCCTAAATGTTACCTACTTTTTCAAGTATTTTGAAACATATTCCGCGACATACGCTTCAAACTCCGGAGAGTCCATAATCTCGGCATCCGAAGCGACTCCGACATAGAAGCGGCAGACACCGGCGTAGTTGTAGACGTCGGTGTCCAGGATCCACTCCCCTTTCACCAGTTTAAGTTCGTTTTCGGCGAGAGGATGCTCCTCCACTAGGAGATTCTTCGCCATTACACCAAGCTTGAGACGGACGTGAAGCGGAGTCCTCCCCGACATTCCGAACACGTCCAGTCCCTGTTTTTCGTGCTTGGCCTCGTGTTCCCAGTCTTCCTCTTCCACCAGCAGGGCTTCTTCGATGCGGGATACCTTGAACAACTTGTTCCTGCCGTCTTCAAGGTCATAGCCCCAGACATCTATATAATTGGTGGTGAATCCGAAAGGTTCGATATAACGGTCCCTGATCGTGTGAGAGTTTCCAGACTCATAATTCTTCAGGACGACCTTTTTCTTCATACGTATTCCCCTGGCAAGGGTCTCCACGATATTGCGCAGCGAACGTCCGTCCACCAGGTCGGCAATACCGGTGCTGTCGTAGATAATCGCAAGTTTTTTCTGGAGATTTGCCTTGAGGGCGTTGGTCGGATCCAGCCTGTCGATCAGATTGTTCACCAAATGAGCTTCCTCGTCCGAGAAATACACCAGGTTCGAGAATTCCGGATAGTCCTCCGGAGTGCTCTTCAGTTTGTACACGTTCGGGGCGAGTTTCTCCACCACGAAGCCGCACTCCTTGAAGGTCTCGATGTACCTGTAGATCGACCGGTAGGAAGTCTCGAGCCGCTCGGCAAGTTCGTCAACAGTATAGTCCACGCTCCCCGACATCAGCGCCATAAGGCGCAGCAGCCGCTCGATCTTAGGCTGATCCATATAAACTATTCCTCTGCCTCCACAAATTCGAGGTCCAACTCATCGATAAGCATTGCAACTTCAGCTGAAGCGCTGATCCACTCTGACATTTCTTTGCTCATAACACTTTGTCTTTATGTTTACGATGCAAAGATATGCCCCATTTTTGACAACTCTTGTCAAAAATACAAAAATCTCAAAAAAGATGAAAATTTTTTATTCCCACTCGATTGTTGCCGGTGGTTTGGAAGAAATGTCATAGACCACGCGGTTGACTCCGCGGACCTTGCGGATAATCTCGTTGGACACATCACGAAGGAAGTCGTGCGGGAACGGGAACCAGTCGGCGGTCATCGCGTCGGTCGAAACGACGGCACGGAGGGCCACCGGATTCTCATAAGTACGCTCGTCCCCCATCACACCCACGCTCTTTATGGGCAGAAGGATTACACCGGCCTGCCATATGGCATCGTAGAGGTTGGTGGCCATCACGCGCGGGTCAGAAGCCGAACGTATACCCATCGCCGTGCAGTCATATGCCTTTAAGCCGCGGATGAATATGTCGTCCGCCTCCCGCAGCACGGCCAGCTTTTCTTCGGTGACCTCGCCGATTATGCGCACGGCCAGCGACGGTCCCGGGAAGGGATGGCGGTTCACCAGCGCGTCCG
This sequence comes from Bacteroidales bacterium, assembly GCA_017615435.1. Next base: position 13,809 of record JAGAAF010000013.1, on the reverse strand, counting down.
GTATACCGAGCGCGAAGCCCACACGGCGCACCTCGTCCTTGAACAGCATACGCAGAGGCTCCACAATCTTCAGGTTCATCTCCTTCGGCAGACCGCCCACGTTGTGGTGACTCTTGATCTTCGAAGCGATGCCGGGTATGCCCGCGCTTTCGATCACATCAGGATAGATGGTCCCCTGGGCCAGCCAGCGGGCGTTTTCTATCTGCTTTGCGTACTTGTCGAACGTTTCCACGAACAGCCGGCCGATAATCTTGCGCTTCGCCTCTGGGTCAGTGACGCCGGACAACGCGGACAGAAACTCCCGCGACGCGTCCGCTCCTATCACGTTGAGTCCCATCTGCCGATAGGACTCCATAACGTCCTCATATTCGTTCTTGCGCAGAAGACCGTTGTTCACGAAGATACAGCTCAGCTGGGAGCCTATGGCCTTGTTCAGCAGCACTGCGGCCACGGTGGAGTCCACACCTCCGCTGATGCCAAGAATCACCTTCTCCTCCCCTATCTGCTTCCGGAGATTGGCCACAGTCGTCTCGATAAAAGAATCCGCCGTCCAGTCCCCCTTGCATCCGCAGATGTCCAGAGCGAAATTGGAAAGCATCTGCGTGCCTTCAAGGGTATGGTACACCTCGGGATGGAACTGCACTGCATAGGTCTGCTCGCCCTTGAACTGGAAGGCTGCGTTGACCACATCCGAGGTTGAAGCAATCACCTCCGCGCCGGCCGGCAGAGCCGAGATGGTGTCGCCGTGCGACATCCACACCTGCGTCACCGTGCCCACATCCTTGAGCAGCGGCGAATCCTTCACCGTCCGAAGCATCGCCCGACCGTACTCACGGCTGCCCGAAGCCTCGACTTTTCCGCCGTAGCAGTGAGCGAGATACTGCGCTCCGTAGCAGATACCCAGCAGCGGCAGGCGGCCACGAATGCCGGTCAGGTCCACCTGCGGCGCGTTTGCGTCGCGCACACTGCAGGGGCTGCCGGACAGAATCACGCCTTTAACGGTCTCGTCCAGTGCCGGGACCTTGTTGTAGGGATATATTTCGCAATAAACGTTCAGTTCGCGAAGGCGCCGGCCGATAAGCTGGGTCACCTGTGAGCCGAAGTCAAGGATGATTATCTTCTCCATTAGTTGATAAACAACAGTTCGCGATATTTCGGAAGCGGCCACAGAGCGTTGTCCGTGATTTCTTCCAGCTTGTCTATACTCTCACGCAGGAGCCTGAGAGCCTCCGCCGCCTTCTCTGCCGCGATTGCCCTGGCGAAGGCGTCTTCCTTCGCTTCTGCGGCCTCCCTCGCGACATTGAGCTCGTCCGTGCGGGCCTTGATGTCGGCAAGAAGCGCGGAGCACTCGCTGATGAGTCCTTTCTGTGTCAGGGCCATCTTATGCCAATCGTGCGGGAAGTTCTGCCTCAGAAGGTCCAGATTGCCCAGCAGCTGACGCTGATACTCCATACCGGCCGGCAAGATATGATTAATGGCCATACGTGCGGCCATACGGGCCTCAATCAGCACTTTAGTGGAGTAAGTCTCCCACTTCACCTCATTGCGGGCCTCGAGTTCCTTGGCGCTATAGACTCCAAGTTTGGTGAACAACTCCACGGAAGCCGGAGATGTGAACTCGCTGATCATACGGGGTATGCTGCTCTCGGTATCAAGTCCGCGCTTGACTGCCTCCTTTTTCCAGGCTTCGGCGTACCCGTTGCCCTCGAAGCAGATTGTATCCAGGATCTGGCCGATAAGGGGTTTGAGGCAATCCATTACGGCAATTTCGAGGGACTTGCCCTCTGCCATAGACTTGTCCACAGCCGACTTGAATTCGGCGAGTTGCTCAGCCACTGCCGCACTGAGGACGGTCAAGGCTCCGGCGCAATTGGCGCTCGAACCCACGGCCCTGAACTCGAAGCGGTTGCCTATGAAGGCAAACGGGGAGGTACGGTTGCGGTCCGTGTTGTCCACGAATATCTCAGGAATTTCCACCACGCCCACCTTGCGGCCTTTTTTGCCTGCGATCTCGAACGGAGTGCCGGACGGAAGTTCGCGTAGTTTGCGAAGCACCTCGGTCATAGTGTTACCCACGAAAGCAGAGACTATGGTGGGAGGGGCTTCGTGGCCGCCCAGACGGTGGGAGTTACCCGCACTTGCCACACTGGCTTTGATCAGGCCGTTATGGCGCTGCACGGCGGCTAGAACGTTCACGAAGAATGTAACGAACTGGAGATTGCCCCTTGCATCCTTGCCGGGAGCCATAAGCTGCACGCCGGTGTCAGTGCCCAACGACCAATTGTTGTGTTTTCCGCTACCGTTGATACCCTCGAAAGGCTTTTCGTGGAACAGAACCACGAAGCCGTGTTTGCGGGCCAGGCGCGTCATAACGTTCATTATCATCTGGTTATGGTCGTTGGCAAGATTGGCCTCTTCGTAGACGGGGGCCATCTCGAACTGGTTGGGCGCCACCTCGTTGTGCCTCGTTTTGAGCGGAATACCCAGCTGGTAGCCGGCTATCTCCACATCCTTCATAAAGGCCGCCACGCGAGAAGGGATGGAACCGAAGTAGTGGTCGCCCAGCTGCTGGTTCTTCGAAGAAGAGTGGCCCATCAGAGTGCGGCCGGTCAACATAAGATCCGGACGGGCGGCGAAAAGGTCCTCATCCACAAGGAAGTACTCCTGCTCCCAGCCCAGGTACGAATACACTCGCTGGACCTTGGGGTCGAAGAGCCGGCAAAGCGGCACCGCGGCATCGCTTACGGCCTTCAGGGCCTTCTTGAGAGGGGTTTTGTAGTCCAGAGCCTCGCCAGTGTATGCCACGAAGACAGAGGGAATACAGAGTGTGTCATCCTGAATGAAAACCGGCGAGGTGGGATCCCAGGCGGTGTAACCGCGCGCCTCGAAAGTAGCGCGGATTCCGCCGTTGGGGAAAGCCGAAGCGTCAGGCTCCTGCTGGGCAAGGGACTTGCCGTCGAATTGCTCGATTACGGTGCCGTTGCCGTCAGGCGTCAGGAAGGAATCGTGCTTCTCCGCCGTCCCTTCAGTAAGGGGCTGGAACCAGTGTGTCACGTGAGTGGCTCCGTGCTCCAGAGCCCACACCTTCATACCCTCGGCCACTTTGTCCGCGGTATCACTGTCCAGGGGGGCGCCGTCATCGATGCAATGGACAAGACGCTGATAGGTGTCCTGATCCAGGTATTTGCGCATATTGGCACGCCCGAAAACCAGCGAGCCAAAGTAATCGGACGGTTTTCCGGCAGGAATATCCACGTCCACGGCCCTCTTTCTGAAGGCCTCCTGAACCACGTCAAATCTCAGATTGCCCATAGTCTATTCTACATATAACAGAAGTCCCTTAAGGTATTCCCCTTCAGGGTGATAAATATTCACTGCGTGATCGGCGGGCTGGCACAGGCGGTCGACTATGCGCACGCGGCGGCCTACCTGGGCCGCGGCGCTGAACACCGCCAGCGCGAAGGCCTCCTTGTCCACTACCTGCGAACAGGAGAAGGTGAATATGAGTCCGCCGGGCGCGACCTTCGCAATCGCGGCAGCGTTCAGGCGCTGGTACGCCCGGAGGGCGTTGCGCAGCACGCCGCGATGCTTGGCGAATGCCGGCGGATCCACGACCATCAGGTCGTACTTCCCTTCCGGAGCGTTCCCGAGGAACTCGATTGCATCCGCCGTGTAGGACGTATGCCTGTCCGCGAAGCCGCCGAGGGCGACGTTGCGGTCCACCATAGCCATAGCCTTGGCCGAAGAGTCCACGGAGTCGACGTGAAGCGCACCGGCCGCGAGTGCATAAACGGAGAAGCCGCCCGTGTAGCAGAACAAGTTCAGGACATTGCGTCCGGCGGCGTATCGCGCCACCAGCGCGCGGTTCTCCCTCTGATCAAGGAAGAAGCCGGTCTTCTGCCCTTCGTCCCAGTTCACATAGAACTTATGGCCGTTCTCCAAAACCACCTGCTCAGCTCCGGAGAAACCCGGAGCGGTGTAAGTATATCCGTCCACGAGGTCCAGCCCCGCCTTGAACGGCGCGGTGCCGGAGCTCTTGTCGTAGACCGCTTTCAGCTTCGAGCCGTAGACCTCCCGGAGTGCGTCGGTAATCTGCTTCTTCGCGCGGAACATACCCACGCTGTGGGCCTGCATCACACACACGCCGTCGTACCAGTCGATGATGAGCCCGGGAAGGCTGTCGCCCTCGCCGTGGACGAGGCGGTAGCAGTTGGTCTGCTCATTGTCCACCAACCCGAAGGCCTTGCGCGCTTCGTAGGCCGACCGGATGGACTCCGTCCAGAACGACTGGTCCAGGTTGTCCATCTCGAATGAGAGCATACGCACGGCTATGGAACCGATCTGATAATGCCCGCAGCCGAGCACCGCGCCGTCCGAAGCCTGCACTGTGACGACATCGCCCTCGGAGGGTTTGCCGACCACCTGCGCTATCGCGCCGGAGAAAACCCAGGGATGGAACCTCAGGAGGCTCCCTTCCCTATCTTTCTTTAATATTACCTTGCTCATCCAACTTAAGCGGTTTTTTCTCTGTGTCTTTCAGTTTAAGGTACATTTCGCGGCAGACCCAGGCATCGGTAGCGGCATAGAGCTGCTGGGCGGGAGAAAGCTTGTCGGCCTCCCAGTTCGACAACTGCTGGGTCTTGGATATCCTGATTCCCAGAATCAATCCGGCCATCTTCTTCACGCTCTTGTCCCTGATTCCCCACTCCCAGCCTATCTTCTGAAGATCCACGAAGCCCTTTCCTTCGAACGGGGCCAGTCTCTGCAGGCAGCGGACGTCGTCGCCCGAAGCGGCTCCGACCTTTATTATGCCGGGGTCGGAAAGGATGTATCGAATTCTGCGCCTCAGCCCCATCTTGCACACCCTGAAAAGATAAGCCTTGTCCGGGCCGGAAAGCTGAAGCAGTGCAACTCCCCTGTGCGGGTGATGCGGCTCGAAAACCGGCCTGGTTTCAGTGTCGAAACCAAGCACTTTCTGCTTTCTCAGGTACTGGATGGCTTTGTAGTATTCGATTCCGGGTGCGTCAATGACGACTATATTCCCCTTGAAAGCCTCCAGCGGGAGCTTTTCCAGCTCTTCCGGAGTAATGGACTGATTAAAAGAGTTCTCTGTCATCTGAATCTGTCAGGATAAACTCTGAATCTTCACTCAGGCTGGCGGTAAAGGTTTCCCTCTTCGGGTATGCCACCCTGTGTGTGAATATATTACGCCTGCGCATAGCCTTGAAGCAGGCCTCACTGGTCACGGAGCCGGGAGTCACCACCTCCACTCCCGGGAAACGGGAACGGAGCGTATCGGCCGGGACCGTGTAATCATCGAGCAGCAGCATATCAAGCGAAAGTGTATCCACCACGCTGACGCTGTCCAGGATCATTTCTTTCGGGTATACGCCCACATCTATTCCTTCGAATTCGTCGCGATGCCTGAAGTATTCTTCATATATCCCCGCGGGCTGGGAGGAAACGATCCCTATCCTAGCCTCGGGCTTTGCGAGCGCTTTCTCCGCCATCAGATCCAGCGGGAAGAACACCACATTACCGATGTGGAACGCGCGCAGAAGCGAATCGAGGTCGTATTTGCCGTAGGCGGCCATAGCAGATGATGTCAGCACCACCACCTTCCCGCGCGTACGATGTCCCAGCGTATCCAGGCTGGCAAGAGCGGCCTTGACGGTCAGCTCGCGAAGGTTCCTGGTTCCCTCATCGGTCTGGACGGCCGAGAGAGGGCTCTTGTCGCTCATTATCACCCTAGTGACCACTTCCCCGCTGAAATCCAGGAGGGAGTCGCGCACCGGACGTGCGTCCACATTGTCGAAGCGGTCGAAGCGCAGGAGCGATGCCGACATAGGCCGGACCTCCTCCAGCGGGCCGAAAACGACTATGTTGCCGTTCGCATCACCGGGCTTGAATGACCCCAGCAGCTGATGGGCGGGGTTAGCCCTTTCCTGGATTATTTCCGAGACATACTCTATGACGGGCCTTTCCGACACTTCCTTGGGCTTGCAGGCACCAATGGCCAGAAGCGGAAGCAGCAGAAATATGAAAGATCTTTTCATCTAGACTTTGAATATTGCGTAAACGAGATTCTTTAGGATATACAGCACACACGACAGCGTCACTGCGAGCGACCAGTTGTGGCCGAGAAGCAGCACTACCGCCACAACAACGGCGATTTCGGCTATGAACGAGATTCTCTTCAGGAGGATGGTTTTCGTGTCGTCGGCCGCCACCTTCATCGAGAACATCGGCACTTCGCAGACAAGCAGCACGCAGAGCACCACTGCGAGGGCCGGGATGAATACCAGGCCGCCGGAGAGGGTCGCGAGCAGCGAGGCGGGCTCGTAGGCTACGAAGTAGCAGAGCGAGCCGCACAGCAGCGCAGCGACCGGGGTCGGGAGGCCGACGAAGCTCCTGTGCTGACGCGGATCCACATTGAACTTCGCGAGCCTGAGGCCGGAGAACACCGCCAATAGGAGCGGTACGAGGCACCAGGCGCTCGAGGAGAACGTGCAGGTCTTCATCAGGTTATAGAGCATAACCGACGGCAGCACGCCGAAACTCACCATATCGCTGAGCGAATCCAGCTCTTTTCCCAGATCCGAATAGGCGTCCAGCGCACGCGCCGCCAGACCGTCGCAGAAATCGAAGACGGAGGCGGCAAGCATAAGCGGGAATGCCAACCAGATCTTTCCCTCGAGGGCGAATACGACGCCCAGCACACCGGAAGCGAGTCCGAGCGAGGTTATGAAATCGGGGATATACTTCTTAATGCACATCTTTTATCTGAGGATATTGGGATGCTTCTCGGCATAGCCTGCAGGGAGAGCGTCCTTATGGATCATAATATCGAGGCTCTGAGCCCTGATGAAGCGTTCGCTGGCGTACCAGATACCGTCGTATTTGCCGGTCACGCCCCAGGAATTCTTCACCAGATAATACTTGTTGCCCCACTGATCCTGCGCGGTTCCGAAGATGTGCATACCGTGGTCGTCCGTCATCGTTTTGTTCTCATACTCGAACTGGCGTGACTCCTGGGTAACTTCCTTCTCCACCACGTTATTGGTCTTGGATCCGTTCTTGGGCTTCTTGGCGCTGTCTTTCGCTTCGCCGTAACCCACCCAATGTGCCTGATCAGAACCGGCGTTGGTAAGCTCCACGTCTGCAAGGATGGCCAGTCCGTCGCGGGTAAAACCGGGCTCGCTCACATCTGCGCCCCAGGCGGCGGTATAGCCGTTCTCAAGGGCGTTGTCGAGTATCTCCATAAACTCGTCGATGGGGACGTTGTACGATTCATCCCAGCGCCAGTTGTCGCAAACCTCGATCGGGAACCAGGTGTAGAACGGATGATGAGTAAACGAAGTGATGGTCACATAATCGTCCGGATTGAACTTAAGGGCGTCGCGGTAGCTCTCGGGAGTATACTCGACTCCGTCCACGGTGAACTTCTCCGGATACCTGCCCAGATACTCGGCGAGGATGGCGTCCAGTCCGCGCTTCCAGGCGGTCGTAAGGGTCTTGTTGGGGTTTTTCACCACTGCGTCCATATAGCCTTTCAGCACGGCATCAAGCTCCGCCTGCTTCGGCAAATCGGTTCCGTAGTTCATTCCCGTCATCTCCGCGCTCGGGACCATACCCCAGTCACGGATGACGTGAAGCACATCGTCCGCCTCGCTGCCCACGCGGAAAGCAAGCGCGCCGTCAAGCATCACATACTTGACCGCCCTCTCCGAATACGAGTGGCTCACCACGAAGAACTCGGACAGATCCGGATACTTCTCGGGATCCGTGATGCCGTTGATTCGGATTATCTCGGATTCCACGAAACTGATGGTCGAGAACGCCCAGCAGGTTCCGCTGCTCTTCTGGTTCTTGACGGAAGTCACGGGGAGTTCCTTGATTGTGGTGAACTTATACTCCGGGAAATTGATCTTGGGTTTCTGGGGCTGCTGTGCGAAGGCGCTGACACAAATCGCGATCAGGCCGGCAGCAAGGACGAGAGACTGTTTCATACTATACTAATCTTATACAACCTTCAAATTTAGCAAGAATATCTAAAAAATCACTACCTTTGGGCTATGAAAAAATGCTTACTTCTAATCGCCGTGTTTTTGCTCGCAGCAGCTTGCGATCACGAACCTGATTCCAAGGTCAAACACGGCGAACAACTCGTATTCAAGACTGAAGATACTATACTCCGCAACGGAGATCTGGTCGGAGTGTCGATGGACTCTCCCCTTTCATATGTAAACGTGAAAATGACCTACTCGTCCGGCGATCTCACTCCCGCGAACAAGCTCTACTGGCCGGCCGAGATGCGCGACAGCGCGGTCACTTTCCTGGCGTATTACCCCTACTCCGCAGAGTACAACGAAGGCGGAGCCGTGGTGTTCGCCGCCGCCCCTGACCAGACCACGGACGACGCATTCCGTGCGTCGGCCCTTATGGTCTCGGTCGCCCAGGCGGCGCACACAGACCCGGCTGTCAACTTCACCTTCACTCAGAAGATGTCAAAGCTGGTCTTCTATCTTCGCAACGACTCCGGCAAGCCCGTGACTGACGTCAGCTTCACTGCTTACCCTTCGCTCACCTTCAATATGGACAAGCGCAGCTTCAAGCTCACCGGAGAGAAAGTGGATATCCACGCCCATCTCTCCGCCACCTCGGCCGACGGTGTCCAGGCATTCGAAGCGATTATTGCTCCACAGGCGATCGTAGGCCTCACCCTGACCATCAAAACCGAATCCGCCGAGTACACGGCGATAGCCGCGTCTTCAATCAATTTCGGGAGCGGAAAGCAGTATTCCAATGCCAGGCTTCTCGTCCTTGAAGCCGGACATACCAAGCCTGTCAATTTCACGGTGAACGCGGCAGACTGGGCTCAGTCACCCGATTTCGTCTACCTCGATCCCCTGAGTGGTGCAGAGCTTACCACCATTTCCGATCCGGGCCTTTATTCGATTGTGAACGATGTAGCTGTTCCTCTTCGCTCCTTCGTTCCCGGCAGCGACCAGTACAGTCTCTTCACCGGAAAGTCCCTCAGCGGCTGGAGGATGATGAATCCCGCGGCAGGCGAACTGTTCGAGATTTCATCTCCTATGACCTACACAACTGAGGGCAACAGCTCCACGGTCAATGTAAAAAGCTTCGGGCTTTCAGGCTTCGAAGCCGACTACTCTTCCACCGCGAGTACGATCAAAGCCGAGAACGGCCTGGTATGGCTGCTCGACGACAACAAGAGTTACGGATACATAGTTATGTCGGAATAGTATGAAAAAGCTTATTATCACAATTGCAGCGCTCTTTGCCGCGCTTATTTCATTCGCCGACACGATCGACAGGCAGCAGGCGCAGGCTATCGCCCAAAGATGGCTCGGAGCTGAAGTAACTGAGGCCGCCTATGGCTCGGATGCTTTTTTTATTTTCAATGGCAAGACCGGAGGATGGGTCATCATTTCAGCCGAGGACTTCGCCACTCCCGTGCTGGGATACAACGACACCGGCAGTTTCAACCTTGACCGCCTTCCCTCCAATCTCAAGCACTGGATGGGCGGCTACGAGAAGGATATAAGAGCAGCCCGTGCAGACAAGCAGAAAGCCACCACGGAAGTCAAGGCCCTTTGGAAAACGGCGGGATACAGGACAAAATCCGCTGCAGGAAAGCTTCTTGAGACCCCTCTGTGGGACCAGGACGAACCTTACAATCTCAAGTGTCCCAAGGTTGTCGAGAATGGAAAGACATATACCGCCGTTACCGGTTGCGTTGCGACTGCAATGGCCGAAATAATCAGATACCATCAGTGGCCGGAACACGGAACCGGAACTCTAGACGGATACTCTTACCAGAGTGACTACAGGAAAACTATTACCATCGAAGGTTACAGCATCGACTCCCACGTTTATGATTACTCCCTGATGCCATTCGAATACAAGGGGTCGGAGAACTCAGCTCAGAGAAACGCGGTTGCCCAACTGATGTACGACTGCGGAGTGATGGTGCAGGCTTATTACAACTACGGCAGCGGCACCGGAACATATTCCGAATATATAATCAATGCTTTGTCCACTCATATGTCCTACTCTGCCGACGCCCGTCTTGTCTACAGGCAATATTGTACAGACGCAGAGTGGGTCAGATTGATAGAAAAAGAAATCGATGAGGACAGGCCTGTCTTATATGGTGGGGTTGACCCGGAAAGTGGAGGACATCAGTTCGTCTGTGACGGTTACGACACAAAAGATTATGTCCATATCAACTGGGGATGGAGCGGAGACGGCAACGGCTATTTCACCCTGACCCTGAACATTCCAGGCAAGTACACATTCTCTGATGATCAGTGCGCCATTTTAAATTTGAGACCTGACAGGCAGGGCGATTCCGCAATCGATCCTTACGTGTGCTTGGAGGCCATAGATTCCAAAGGCAATGGTCTCACCCTCAAGTCCGGCAGCGTTCTTTCCAAGCGATTCTCTTTGAAAGCAGAATCGATCTGCAACCCCGACTGGAATTTGGACTATTCAGGCGCCTTCAAAGCCGTTTTGATCGACTGGAAAGGCACTTACAAGGAAGATGTCTCCGAAGTTATCGACCTCCAGCTCCAAGCGACCAATCTTATCGCCTATGACGGTATCGATTGCAGAATCAAGGGCGATGTGGTCTTCGGCGACCGTGTGGTTCTTTATTTCAGAAACAGCGCTGGAGGTTGGGAAAGGATGAGAGGCAAAGAAGCATATGATTTCTCGAGATCACAGACCAATCCTACACTTCGATTCATTTCCTCTTCGGTCCCGGCAGTGGATGCATCCTTCATCCTGTTACCTGAGAGCCCCAAGGCAGGAGACACTTATTTCTTCGAGCTGATACCCGGATCCGTGCCTGTAAAGAGCACCATTTGGTACTATGACGGCAAGAAGCAGGAAAGCGTAAGCGCCAACCTCACCGCAGGTACGCACACAATTAAAGCGAGCGTCACCTACAACGATGGCAGCAAGGAAAACCTGACCGCTCAGATATTAGTTAAATAAGGGAAATCATTTCCCGAGCCACAGCCCTCGAAGCGCCCCCGCCTCCGAGGGCTTTCTTTATCTCGGAGTATCCGGCAAGCATCTTCTCGCGGTAGTCGGAGTCTTCAATCAGCCTGCGAACTTCGGAGACGACGGCATCGGCGGTGAAATCTTCCTGAACGAGTTCGCGGAAGACCAGACGGTCCATAATCAGATTGCCAAGACTGATGAACTTTATATGGTCCATCACCCTGAAGACCTTGCGGGCAAGGAAAGCCGTGATGGCGGAAGTAGACCAACACACGACCTGAGGAGTGCAGATAAGGGCCGCCTCAAGGGAAGCCGTGCCCGAATTGATTATTGCCGCCTGAGCGCCGTGAAGGACGCTATATGTCTGCCCGAACACCAGTCGGATATACTCCCTGCCTTCGAGCCAACCGGCATAGTCATCAGCGCTGCGGGCAGGCGCACCCGCAAGGACGAACTTACAATCCTTGTACTCCGGCAGAGCGTGAAGCCTGTCGGCCACCTCCACGCACACCGGCATCATACGCGAGATTTCTCCCTTGCGGGAACCGGCCAGGATGGCGATATACGGACCGTCACACACATCCGTGAACTTCGCAGACTCTACCGCATCCACAAGCGGGTTGCCTTTGTAAACGAACGGTATGCCCTTTTCCGTGAAATACGGTATCTCAAACGGGAACACGATGAAGAGTTTGTCCACATACTTCTTCAGCTTGCGGTTGCGGCTCTCGCGGGAAGCCCAGGTCTTGGGAGCTATATAATAGAAGACCTTAAAGCCCCTGTCGTGCGCGAACTTCGCTATCTTCATATTGAAACCCGGATAATCGATCAGAATCACTGCGTCCGGCTTCCACGCCAGTATATCGGCCTTGGTCGCCTTCAGCGCCCCCAGAATCACACCGGCCTTGCGGACCACGTCCGTGAGGCCCATAGCCGCGCCCTCTTTATAGTGACGCACCAGTTCTCCCCCGACGGCGGCCATCAGGTCACCACCCACGAAACGGAACTCCGCTTCGGGGTCCTCGGCCTTTAGGCCCTTCATAAGGTTCGAGGCGTGCAGATCGCCCGAAGCCTCGCCTGCTATCAGGTAGTACTTCATTATCCGAATATCTTGGAAAGACGGTGGAAATCGTCGATATCAGTATTGTCAAGGTTGTGGGGAGTTATTGCCACATAGCCTTCTTCGGTGAGACGGTTGTCCGTGTTTTCGTCGTTCAGAGGCGAAGGCAGCAAATCCCCTGCCATCATATAATACACTTCACCCTCCTCGGGTTCCGGGATATCGTGTGCGGTCGAGCCGAAGAGCAGACCGTACTGTTCCAGCAGTTCGGGATCATAGGGAACGAATTCGTTGACCCAGCTCTCACGGCCCTGGGTAGCCACTTTCACCCCGCGTATCTTATCAGCAGGCAGATCGGGGAAATTGATATTGTAGAAGATGTTCTTTCCCTCCGGAAGATTGGCCATCAGTTTCTCGAAGATTGCGGGAAACAGTTTCTCGACCACGGTGAAATCGGCATCTTTGCTGAGATTGTCCAACGAAAGGGCTATCGACTGCGAACCGTCCAGGGCGGCCTCGCGTGCGGCTCCGATAGTGCCGCTGTACCACATTGCGGTCGAAGAGTTGAGGCCGTGGTTGATTCCGCTTATCACCACATCCGGCTTCTCGTCTTTGAACACCTCGTCCATCGCGAACTTCGCGCAGCTTGCGGGCGTTCCGTCGAGATACATCCAGCGGACGCCGTCGATCATACCGAGGTCCTTGAACGCCAGCGGCTTCAGGCCCAGCGAGATGGCCATAGACATTCCGGACTGGTGCTTTTTGGGGGCTACGACCGTCACTTCGCCGTAGTTTTTCATTATCCGCACCAGTGTCTGCAAGCCTTTCGCCTGATATCCGTCGTCGTTTGTGAGCAAAATCTTCATCCGCAATCGTATTTTGCACAAAAGTAATTGATTTTCGCTATTTTTTCTTAACTTTGGGACGCAAAAATGTGCATATATTGTACTAACACTTAATATTTATCTTTCAAAACAATGATTAGACTTGGTATTAACGGATTTGGCCGTATCGGTCGTATGGTCTTCCGTGCAGCAGTTGAGAATTTCGGTAAGGACATCGTAGTCGTCGGTATCAACGACCTTCTCGATCCCGATTATCTCGCTTACATGCTTAAGTACGACTCCGTCCACGGAGAGTTCAAGCACGACATCAAGGTTGAGGAGAACTTCCTCATCGTCGACGGTAACAAGATTCAGGTCTTCTGCGAGAAGGATCCCGCCAACATCACCTGGGGCGCTCTCAAGGTAGACGTCGTGGTTGAGTCCACCGGTTTCTTCCTCACCGCAGAGCTTGCTGAGGCACACCTCAAGGCCGGCGCCAAGAAGGTCATTATGTCCGCTCCTTCAAAGGACGCTACCCCTATGTTCGTCTACGGAGTGAACCACAAGACCTATGCGGGCCAGACCATCATCTCCAACGCATCCTGCACCACCAACTGCCTTGCTCCTCTCACCAAGGTTCTCAACGACACCTTCGGAGTAAAGCGCGGTCTTATGACCACCGTTCACGCTGCAACTGCTACCCAGAAGACAGTTGACGGTCCTTCCAAGAAGGATTGGCGCGGCGGTCGCGGCATACTCGAGAACATCATCCCTTCCAGCACTGGCGCAGCCAAGGCAGTGGGTAAGGTTCTCCCTGAGCTCAACGGTAAGCTTACCGGTATGAGCCTCCGCGTTCCTACCTCCGACGTCAGCTTCGTCGACCTCACCGTCGAG
>JAGAAF010000068.1 GCA_017615435.1 Bacteroidales bacterium | reverse complement strand
GAGATGAGACTCGAACTCACACAGGTTTTACCCCACTAGCTCCTGAAACTAGCGCGTCTACCATTTCGCCACCCGCGCTTTGGGACTGCAAATATAGTAAATATTTTCAGAACACCAGCGTTAAGGCGAGAATAAGTTGGTCGGGGCGGAGGAAGTATTTGGCGCCGCGCTCGCGGATGCGACCGCAGGTCTCGCAGGCGTAGACCGAGTAGGTCTCGTAGCCGCCCCAGAGACCGAGACCGAAGTCGAGGTTGAGGTGGCGGCCGAGCATACGGGAGTAACCTGCGGTCAGCGATCCGCCGTAGCGGTCGCCCTCTTCAGTGGCCGACGACACCATACTGTATTCCTGGTATCGAGCCTTTCCCGACAGCCAGACTCCGGAGTAGACATACCACGGCCAGTATCTGGCGCCGACGCCGAACGATCGCTGGCGCAGCGTGTCGAAGTAGGGGTTATAGCGCACATCGGCGTCGGCGCTCCAGTGGCGGGAGAATCCCACCGAAGCCTCCATATCCAGGGTCGCGCCCTGAACCAGTTCCGCCATATTCGCACGCACGGCATATTTGGGCTCAAACTGCTGGGCCCGGGCGCCAAGGCTGAAAAGAAGCCCCAGCGCCAGAATAATCATTCTTCTCATAATCCTATAAGTATTTGTTGAACGCTTCATTGATCATACTCTTGCTTTCGGGGTAGAGGCTCAACAGCCTGGATTTAAGGGCGTCGCGTGAATGGACGTCCGAAGTGAGCGCTACGAATATCTTGAAACGGTTCATTCCGCGATCATCCAGATACATAAAGATCTGCGGCGAGAACCAGTATTTTCCTCCGTACACCTTCGAATAATCCCCATACCTCTCGCGGTACAGCATATTCTCCACATAGTAGGCCCACATCTCAGCCACCTCGCAGAATCCCGCGTAGTCTTCGGTGCCTATTCCGTAGGTTATACCTCCGGAGGTGATATACGACATCGCAATATGCTTGATGAGATTGTCCCAGTAGGGATTCCCCACCCTCATATAGTGGCTAGCGTGCGAGAGTTCGTGGACGGTATTTCGGTAAATTGCCGCATAGGACTCTTTGTTTTTCAAGCCCAACACCACATCCGGCAGGAACATCCTGATGATAGGGAGATAGTCTCCCAGTACACTCTGGAATACATCAAGGTCGAGCACTGTGCCCTGCTGGAGCATAGGCGCCGCGCTGCCCTCAATCAGCGAGCACGACCAGATTCGCAGATTTGCCGGCGGCGCGGCGATCTTCACGCCGTTGCTCACGCAGCTTTCATAATAATCATAAGCCGCGTTGTTGATGACGGAGCGCCTCCAAAGCTTATCTTCCGAATTCTTGGTAATGCACAGACTGTAACCCTTTGCAGTATGTTTCCCGAGCGTCGATATCGAGCCTTTTACCATAATCAAGTTAATCCCCTGACTGAAGCCCTTGCGGTTGGTGAATTCTATGCGATATCGCGGATCGGAAGTGAAACTCCTGTCCATCTCATAATAGCCCTCTGCATCCGTAAATGCCCTCGCGAACTTCACGAACACGTTACAGGTAATCTTCACCCCCTTCAAGCCGACTGGATGCATATCGTACTCAGTATCAACTATGGTAATCCTCCCTGCGGGATACGCAGCTTTCGTGTCGGCCTTTGTCTCCAAGGGCAGCATCGAAGCATTCCCTGTCAGTTCAAACGCCGTCCTTTCCACGGCATCCCAGTCTATCCACTCCGGCGCCGACTTTGTGTTTCGCTCGCTCGGGATGAAGCATTCGTCAAGCAGCTCGCACTCTATCCCGTCCGGAGCGTAGAAATCTGTCGGGACCACGGCATACTGCCAGGTAATGTCTTCTTCCGGGATCGCTTCGTCGTGATAATAGTCGCCCTCCTTGACTATCATATAGTCCAGGGGGTGATCGAGCATCTGCACGCCCATATCTTCCAGAAGACGCAGGTCTTCGTCGCTGCGCGGAAGCAGGCGCACATAATTGTCAGAAGGAGTTAATTGAACGACGCTGGCCTTCGTGGGATACAAAGCCTGGATGGCTTTCGTCATATTCGCCACGGTGTAAGGGTCCTCGAGCCTGTCGCCCAGGACGATAAGGCCGTGCTCCACATCGGAGCCGTCGTCAAAAACGGTAGTCTCAACGTCAAAGTCTGAACGTGAGCAGGAAACTGCGGCAGCCAGTGCCGCCAGGCAAAAGATTAAATGAAGTCTTTTCATAACGCAACAAAGTTTGGTCGAGGCAAAAGTATAAAAGAAAAACCGTGTAAAAACGTGTTTACACGGCTAATTTCGTCACATTTTTCAGCTGCTCCTTAAGGGATGTCTACATCATAGTAAGTAGACCCATACCCGGCCCAATAGCCATACCCACCTGACACATTGGACGGCGCACCCGAATGCACCGGGAAGAACGGACTGCGGGAAAAAATCCACTGATCGTTGATCGACTTCCAATATGCGTGAGCCTCGCGGTCCAGCGTACAAAAACGAACCGACACGTGGTCGCCGGATTCAAAATGCCAGTCGAATTCCGAGCCCAGAATGTGGAAGCCGGGGAAAACTATCGATTCATACTCGCCGGAAACGGCGCTGCCGTCCACGAGCGTGTACATACACGGCAGATAGGTGCTGTCTTTCTGCGCCCTCTTCGTGAAGAAGAAATAATAGCTGTCGTCCTGAGGAGTGAACCCGACCTTGATGGTAGCTCCGTCCTCGGTGATGTTCGGCTGGATCTTCGTGAGGGTCTGCGGAGCGGGAATGGTCGTCACAGCTGATGCCTCGGTCTCGCCGTAGCGAACATTCAGCGTATAAGACTTTCCTGCCTGCCCCTTGAATGAATAAGACGTGTAGATATAAGGAGGGAAAAAGCGATTGTCCTGCTTCCCAATCAGCATATACTTGTTCTCGCCGTCGCTCACCGACACCGTAGCCCATTTCAGCACGTGACGCTCCAGGTCGTCATAGTCCATCTCACCCTCGACGACAGCAACCGACGAAGTAAGGATCACTACGGGATATCCCCCATCCTCGATCCATCCGTCCACGACTATGTGTTCGGGAATCTTCTCGACCTCGCAAGCCGCGACCAAAAGAGCCAACAGTATTAATGCGTACTTTTTCATAGCGTCAGAACTTCAGGAAATAGCCAACAGATGGAATGATGGTGATTCCAAGGTACATTTTCTTGAATTTGATGGTGAGATTCTCACGGTCTGCGCCAACCTTACGGTAAATCTCCTGGTTGTGTGCGGTGGCGTTGTAGACGGAGAAGTTCAAACCGTGCTGCATACGCCCGCGGTCCTTCAAATGAAACCGTGCGTTGAAATCCACCCTGAAATAAGGGTCCAGCCTGGCGCCATTGTGCGGCCCCATCACTGAAACCACCTGCTGCTGAAGCAGATAGTACTCCCTGACCTTGGTGAACGGAGTACCGCCTGCAGCCACGACCGTGCCTCCAAGGTCCCAGCGTCCGACCTTGTATGCGGCCACCAGGTCGAACTCGACCAGCCTTTCGTGGTTGGATGGCCAAGTCCCGCCGTCGAAACTGCGCATACTCCTTCCCGCCGAGAGGCCCGCCCATCCGGTAAGCCTCCCCTGCGTCTTGCGGAGCAGCAGGTTAAGGCCATAGGCATAGCCATTACCCTTCTGGAGCGAACGCTCGAGCGAGTAGGTCCCGTCCAGCACGTCCTGAAAACCGCTGACGAATTCGAGTTGGTTAGCCAGGTAACGGTAGTACAGTTCCGTATTGAACTCAAAGCCGTCCGCTAACGACTTGTCCCACGCCAGAGAAGTGCCGAGCGACCACTGCGGATCGCTGTATTTGCCGGCCGGCAGCCAGAACTCAAGCGGGAGTCCGAGGTTGGAGAAGCCGGTCTGGAAGAGGTACTGGCGGTGTATGCCGGCGCTTAGGCGCAGTTTGTCTCCGTTCTCAAACCGGTAAGTGCCGCTCAGCTGCGGAGACAGCCCTAGATAGGACTTCTTCTCCGCCGACAGGTACCATCCGCCTGCGAGCGTGGCGCTATAGTCGAAGTTAAAGCCTATGGTGCCGCTCCACTCAGCCGACAGTGTGGTCTCGAACGTGCGCTGCGGGTCCTCCGCTTCATACTCCACGCCCGTGCCGGAAATCTGCGGATTCTGCGGCAGCACCTCGTGCATAGCTGCGTCCAGCATCAGGCTGAGCTGTCCCCTGCTCCATCCGCCCTTATACCCGACGGTGCTGATTGACGATGGCAGAAACGCCTGCCGTCCCTCTTCGGCCACGTCCACATCGAGCTTGAAGCTGGAATAGTAGAGCGTCTGTTCGAGGGCGGCGTGATCCCAGTGCACCGCGGCCATCGCGTTGCGCCAGAACATATCTATGGCGATTTCAGCTCCGGTCTTGTCCGTCTCCACACGGTCGTAGCCGTAGTAAAAGTCCGCGGAGATGCGGTCGCTGCGAGTGGGTGTCCACAGCCAGGTCGCGTTCACGTCCGAAAAGCCGTAGGACATCGAGATATCGTCCAGGTGCATATAGTTGCCGTAGAGCAGATCCACGAGTGAGCCGCGCCCGGACAGTATAAGCGCCGACTTGCCTGACAGCGGCGCTTCCACCGTCCCCTGCGCGCTCACCAACCCCACCGACGCATCCAGCCCGACCCTTTCGGGGATTGAACGGCGCGTGTGCATATCGATCACGCCGCCCAGGCGGTTCACGCCAGACGCGACAGTGCTGTACGACATCGACCGGTAGTGCGAAGGATTGAAGACGGAGAACAGGCCCATCAGGTGCGAGGCACCATAGACCGGCACACCGTCAAGCGCGACCAGATTGTGCTGATGGTCGCAGCCTTGGATATGGATGCCCGCATCGAGTTCGGAGTTGGTCTGCATACTCGGGAGCATCTGCACGAAATGAAGTGGGTCGGAGTTACCGAGCACGGAAGGCATCAGAGCAAGCTCCGCCACGTCCACAGTCGCAACTCCGGCTTTACCGAAATCCAGCAACTGGCGCTTCGCAGCCGCCGACAGCACCGTGCTGTCCAGCTGCAAAGAATCGATCTGCGCTCTGGCTTCGGTGCAGAAGACCGAGAGCAAAAGCGCAGATCTTAGAATCAGTATGCCGAACTTACGGTTCGTCACATCGAATTATTTCAGAGGTTCAGCCTCCGCCTCGGGACCGCTGAGGAAAGACTCCATTTCGCCAAGAGCCTTTTCGATTGCAGCGACAGTCTTGGGGAAGTTCTTATCGGTGAAGAACTCTTCAGGCATCATATAAGCGGAACCATCCTCGAAACGGATGACGGGGAGTGCGGTCCAGTAGGCATACTCTCCTTCGCCTCTCTGCATAGCCTCGAAGCCAAGTTTGGCCTGGGCGGTGTTCTGGATGTAGAGGGTGAGGTTGATGTACTTCTCAGCCGCTGTTGCAAGAGCCTTGGCGTCTGCTTCGGTCTCAATGCCCTTGTCGGCAACCTTAGCCATCTCGGTCCAGTTAAGGGTACCCTTAAGCTGCACATTGTCCATAATGGAGAAAGTGGCATTCACGTTTCCGGTGCTTGCAAGAGGATCAATCTCCTCGCCGTCTTCGGTAGTGGCGATCTTGCCCTTGGCCTCGAAGGTGGCGGCGACGACAGTCTGCTTGTCGTACTTGATGCTGGCGTTGAGAGCGACCTCGGTCTGGCTGTACTTGGCGCGGGTCACAGAGAAGACATACTTGTCTGCGCTGACCTCGCAAGTAGCTGCGAACGTGTCGGTGGGTTTCGGCTCGGTGCCTGCCATATTGACATCGGTGGTGATCTTCACACCTGCAGTCTTCTTGCCGCCTGCGTTGAGAACTCCCTCGATGGAAGCGGGGATGACAAGATATGTCTTGCTCCAAAGGGTCTCATACCAGTTACCGTATTCATCGTAGTTGCTGCTGTAGTCGGTGTCGATAAGAGCGGTGGTCTTGGAATTCTTAACGGTGAGTTTTCCATTCACTGCGGTGCCATCGGCAAGGGTGTAAGCAATGCTAAGGCCGGTGCCAGCCTCTCCGTAAACGATGTTGTCCTTAATTGTGATCTTTCCGTTGGCTTTAGAGAGATCGATAAGATACTCGTAAGGTACCTCGTCGCGAATCGTAGTCTCAAAACTCAGATTGTTTTCGGCGAACTCTTCCCAACCGTCACCCGTGCCTTCTACGCTCTGGAAAACCTCCACGGAAGCGGTGATGAGATCGGCAGTGCTCTGCCAGTTTTCAACCTCGAGAAGTTCGACCGCCTTGGTGCAAGTCTCATCGAGAGTTTCCTTGTTCTGATCGGGAGTCAGGACGGGTCCTTTCTCCTCCTTGTCTTTGCAGGACACTGCGATGCAGGCCACTGCAGCTAAAAGTAAAAATGCCTTTTTCATAATATAAAATGAACTATAGTTTCTTTTTCGCGGCGCAAAGATAATAAAATTATCTTACACCGAGTATTAGATGCTTGAACCACCCAATTAGTTGCATTTTTATTTGGGAGACTTGATATTTCCTATTATATTTGCGGTCCAATTCTTCAGGAGAGATGCTCGAGTGGCTGAAGAGGCACGCCTGGAAAGCGTGTGTACCCCAAAAGGGTATCGCGAGTTCGAATCTCGCTCTCTCCGCAAAAAAGGCGACCCTGCGGTCGCTTTTTTGCGTAGAGAGCTACGCTTCCAACCCCCGCTGCTTCGCAGCTGCCCCACCGGGGCATACCGCCTTCGCTACGCTCCCGGCAGG
>JAGAAF010000067.1 GCA_017615435.1 Bacteroidales bacterium | reverse complement strand
CGGAGCCGTCGGGGTTGCGCTGCTCGCTCACGGTGCCGCGCTCCATTCCGCGGATACCGCCGGCGAGATAGAGGGCGGCGCCCACGGCTGCGGCGGGATACTGGTCGTGCGGCAGGTTGGGGACGATCTCCGAACAATTGAGGTGCGCGCCCAGGCCGCCGGCGGGCTTGATCACCGGCACACCGTAGTCGTCGAGTTCCTTCACGAGATAGGCGATGAACTCGGGACCCTGGCTGATGTACTCCATATCGAGCGACTCGTAGAGTCCGACTGCCATAGCTTCCATCGAACGGACCTCCATACCACCGTAGGTAAGGAATCCTTCGTAAAGCGGCACGAACTCCATCATCTCCTCGGTGAATTTCTTGTCGTGGGCGGTGATGATGCCTCCGCGGGAGAAACCGAGCTTGCGGGCGCTGAAGTAGATTATGTCGAAGCGGTCTGCAAGGACGTGATAGATCTCCTTGGTGGTCATAAACTTGCAGCGCGGCTCGCGTGTCTTCATAAAGTAGACGTTGTCCTGAAGGAGCGAAGCGTCCAGCACGCTCTTCACTCCGAATTCGTGGCAGATGTCGGTCACGGCGAGCATATTCTCAAGCGAGACGGGCTGGCCGCCGATGAGGTTCGTACCTGCTTCCACACGAACGAAAGCCACCTTGTCGGCGCCGTATTTCTTTATGGTCTTGCGCAAGGCGTCAAGATCGAAGTTGCCCTTGAACGGGTTGTCGCTCGCGGGGATGAGGCCTTCCTTGGACACGAGCTCGATCACTTCGCCGCCAAGACGGGTGATGTGGGCCTTGGTGGTGGTGAAATGGAAGTTCATAAGGGTCACCATACCCGGCTTCACATAGGCTTCGGCGAGGATGTTCTCCGCTGCGCGCCCCTGGTGCGCGGGGAGAACGTTATCGGTGCCGAAAACCTCCTTCACCGCCGCTTTCACGCGGTTGAAGGTCTCGCTGCCCGCATAGGAATCATCCGCTATGCTCATCGAAGCGACCTGCTCGTCCGACATTCCGTTGACTCCGGAGTCGGTGAGCATATCCATATATATATCCTTGTTCTGGAGGAGGAAGGTGTTGTTTCCGGCTTCCTGTATGCGCTTGAGACGCTCTTCTACCGGGAGGAGGGTGAGTTTTTGAACCACGCGCACCTTGTGCATCTCCAGAGGGACCTGATTGTCCGACTTGTAAAATTTTACTGCCATATCCGATTAGTTTACACTACTGAAATGCGAAGATAGGAAAAAATAGGTAACTTTACCCCAACAACAGTGACCGCATAATGAAAAAACTGTCCCATATCCTCCTTCTCGCGCTCTTTGCGCTGGGCGCCTGCACCGAACAGCCGGATGCGCCGGTCACACCGCTTTCCAGACCCGCCGGGATGGAGATTCTGAGCGTGACCGACTCATCCGTCAGCGTCCGCTGGAACTATGTCGAAGCGGCGAATCTCTACCGCTGGACCGTCGTGGGCGAAAGCTTCAGCTCGGAAGGGACGACCGATGCGTGCAGCGCGACCGTCATAGGCCTGCCGTCCAGCACCACGCTGACATTCAAGGTGCGCAGCGAGCGTGGAGGCCAGGAGACCGGGCGGCTCGAGTTATCCGAATGGCTCGAGGCCGAGTTCACGACTCTCAAGGCCACTCCCCCGCCGCCTCCGGTCACGCACACCCGCAAGGCCGTGTTCATAGGCGATTCGATCACACGGTTGTGGCCGCAGACGGACGAAGCCTTCTTCCTGGGCCACGAATATATGGGCAAGGGAATCGACGGTCAGACTTCGAAGACTATCGCGGCCCGCTTCAAAAAGGACGTCGTGGACAACGACCCGTACGTGGTGCATATTATGTGCGGCATCAACGATGTGGCGGAGAACGACGGAGCCTATGTGGAAAGCAGAGCTATACTCGCGAACATCCAGAAGATGGCTGAGATGGCCGAAGCGGCCAAGATCAAGGTCGTCGTGGGCTCGCTCACTCCCTGCAACAAGATATGGTGGTGGGCGGACGACTGGAAACCGTCGAAAGAGGGCGTCACAGTTGTTTCGCATATCCTGGAGGCCAACTCGCTGATCAAGGCGTGGTGTGAGGAAAAGGGCTATCCGTTTGTCGATTATTATACTCCTATGGTGGACGAAGACGGCGGCTTCCCCGAGCCTTATGCCTATGATGGAGTGCACCCCCAGCTTCAGGGCTTCAAGGTGATGGATGCGCTGGTCCAGCCCGTGCTCGAAGAACTCCTTAAGGACGTCAATCTATGAAAATAGTCCGCTTCCTTCCTTTTCTTCTGCTCTTCATTTCCTGCGAAGTGGAGAACTTGATCGTGAAGCCTGAAGAGAAGAAAGGAACGTATGCCGAAGCGCAGTCTTTATTCGACGACACAAAACTCCCTGAGATTAGAATAATTATAAGCTTGGATGAGTGGAACAGCCTTCTCGCGAAATACGATGAAGACAATAACACCCCGGAGTATGTGAGGTGTGACGAGGTCACTTTCGTAAGAGAAGACAAGGATCTGACGGTGAAGAATGTGGGACTGAGGCTTAAAGGGAACACTTCCCGCCGCCGTCCTGAAGGATGGTCCGGAGAAACTCACAAAACGACTGATCCCCACTGGCGGCGCGTGCATTTCGGCCTCAACTGCAGGAAGTTCTCAGAGGAAGGCAGTTTCGAGGGCATCCGCAGAATCAATCTCAAATACGCGAAGGAAGATCCTACCTACATAAGGGAACATTACTCCTACGACCTGCTCTCACGATATGGCGTCTGGACTGCGCCTATGACATCGTGGTGCAAGCTGAAAATCAAGATCGGCCCGGATGATCCTGTCTATTTCGGTGTCTACCTGATGATAGAATCGATAGATATGCGCTACGTGAAAAGGCGTCGGGAGCAGTTCGGTTCCGACGAAGGATGGTTGTGGAAGTGCGCCTGGGGCTCCGACCTGAAAAACACAGACACCTGGCGCTTTCACTTCGACGACAACACATCAAAGGCATATCCGTATGAGTTGAAAAACGGCGAGAAGGAAGATTTCAACGCGGCAAGGGCCCAGTTGATGAGTTTCATCAGCAAGCTGAACCGTCTGAAGGGAAACGAGCTCAAGGAATGGATAAGCAAGGTCTGCGATGTGGACCTGCTCCTGAAGATGTACGCCGCCTATGTAGCCCTGGGTCACTGGGACGACTACTGGAACAATATGAACAACTTCTACCTCTACTTCAACAGCCACGACACTGAGAATTACAAGGTGTTTATGCTGCCCTACGACCTGGACAATACTCTCGGCACATCACACAATGTAGGCGTTCAGAACGATTCCGGCCGTCAGGATCCCTATCACTGGGGTTCTTCCGACGAGCATCCATTTATAGGTAAGATACTAAGCATCAGTGAGTTCCGCGCGAAGTACACTAATTACCTGAGGGATTTCTCCACGGAAGATAACCCCTGGACCGGCCGGGAGATCAGTGCCGAAAGAATCAGGACCTGGCAGAAGCTGTTTTCTGACGATGTGCCTAACAACACGGGAGAGGATATGAGTCTTAAGGATGCACCCGCATCCTGGGGCAACCACCCCGAATACCGCCTCCTCGAGAACAATTCCAACAACTGGTTCAAGGTCAAGGCAGGATCCATAACGAATTGGCTGGATAAATAATGAGCGCTATTCTAACTATTCTTTTGTCGCTGCTTCCGTTCGTGAATCCGTTCGTGGGCACCGATGCGCACGGGCATACCTTTCCCGGCGCGGTCTACCCTTTCGGGCAGATTCAGCTTAGTCCGGACACTCGCCCGAACGCAGGCGACTGGGACGGCTGCAGCGGATATCATTATTCCGACAGTTTGATCTATGGCTTCTCGCATACGCATCTGAGCGGAACGGGGTGTGATGACTGGTGCGACATACTGGTGGTGCCGGGCGGCCGGGCTTCGAGCTTCAGCCACGAGCGGGAGAAGGCCTCGCCAGGCTTCTACGAAGTCTGGCTCGAGGACACCCGCGTCCTGGCGAAGCTTGCCGCCGGCCGCCGCAGCGCCCTGCACGAATACACCTTCAAAGACACTTTAGCGACATTAACCATAGACCTGCAGCATCGCGACCCGCTGAGAACCTGCTCCCTGATCGTGGATGGCAAAACTTGCTACGGTCACCGCGTGTCGGACAGCTGGGCGTGGAATCAGCACGTCCATTTCTATATGGAGTTCTCGGAGCCGATCAAGGATGCTGATTTGCAGGGCACGAAGGCGATTCTCTCTTTCAATAGTAAGAAGGTCACGGTTCGTGTGGGCATTTCATCCGTTTCGTGGGAGAACGCCCGCAATAATCTTAGGAGCGAGTATCCCTCCTCCCTGAATGCACTCAAGCGGTCGACCGAAAAGGCCTGGGAGCGATATCTCCGGAAACTGAAATGCCCGTATGACGACCGAGAGCATCGCACACGTTTCTACACTGCGCTGTATCATACGGCGATTCACCCTTCGCTGTACTCCGACGTGAACGGCGAGTACCGCGGGATGGACGGCGCGATTCATAAGGCCGACGGCTGGGAGCGCTATACCGTCTTTTCGCTGTGGGACACCTTCCGCGGGTTGCATCCACTGCTGACCGAGATCGAGCCCGAGCGGACCGTGGACTTCATCCGGTCTATGCTCTCCGTCTATGACGAAGCGGGTAAACTGCCCGTGTGGGAACTCTCCGGATGGGAGACCAACTGTATGATAGGGTACAACAGCGCCCCAGTGATTGCGGATGCGATTGCGCGCGGCCTGACGGGCTTCGACTACGAACACGCGTTCGAAGCCCTCGTCGCCTCCGCGCACAACCCCGCCTTCGGAATGCGCAGTTTCCGCCGTAACGGGCTTGTACTGGCCGACGACGAGCACGAAAGCGTGTCGAAAACGCTGGAGTATGCCTTCGACGACTGGTGCGTGGCGCAGGTCGCCCTCAAACTCGGGCATTTGAAAGAATACGAGGAATTTATGACGTCGGCGCAGTACTGGAAGAATGTTCTGGATCCGCAGACCGGCTTTATGCGTGCACGCCTCAACGGCCGCTGGTACTCCCCTTTCGATCCGCGCGAAGTCAATAACAATTACACGGAAGCGAACTCCTGGCAATACAGTTTCTTCGTACCGCACGACATCCCCGGACTGATTCAGGCGCTGGGCGGCCCTGTCGCCTTCGAAGCGCGGCTGGATTCCCTGTTCAGCGCCCCCACGGCGACCACCGGCCGCAACCAGGCCGACATCACCGGCCAGATAGGACAGTATGCGCACGGCAATGAGCCCAGCCACCACATCGCCTACCTCTACGATGCCGTCGGCCGGCCGGACAAGCGCAAGGCCCGCGTGCGAGAAATCCTCGAGACCCTCTACTCCAGCGCCCCCGACGGCCTATGCGGCAACGAAGACTGCGGCCAGATGAGCGCCTGGTATGTCCTCTCCGCGCTAGGAAAATACCCTGTATGCCCGGTATCGTCATCCCCGACCCGATTGGGAATCTCGCCGATCGTGACGAATCCAGCTTTCGTTATGTCCAACGATATGTTCGCGGATTCGCTGAGCGTCAGCATTATGGGCGAAGGCACCATCTGGTACACCGTTGCGGGCAGCGAGCCCGGGCTCTACGACGGTCCGTTCACCGTCTACGAGCCTTGCGAGCTGACTGCGTGGTCTGAAAAGGACGGCCGGAAGAGTTTCGTGACTAGGAGCAAGGTCCGCCAGGTGCGCCGCGACCGCGCGATCCGCATCGTGTCTCCCTATCTGCGCTCGTACACCGCGGGCGGTGACGAGGGTCTGATCGACGGCACCCGCGGATCGCTCAACTGGCGCACCGGCGGCTGGCAAGGCTATCAGGATACGGATTTCGAAGCCGTGCTGGATCTGTTGGAAGAACGGCCGATTACGAAAATGGGCGCCGGATTCCTCCAGGACGCCCGTTCGTGGATATGGATGCCCACCTCCGTGGAATACTATGTCTCAAATGATGGCGTAAACTTCACCCCGGCCGGTTCCCTGACCTGTCCCGTCGATCCAACCGATATGTTGGTCCGGGCTTGGGACGCCGTGCTGCCCGTGCACCTCTCCACCCGCTACGTGAAGGTCATCGCCCGCAACCTCGGGGTCATCCCCTCCTGGCACCCCGGCGCCGGCGCCCTCCCCATCATCTTCGTCGATGAACTCTGGGCGGAATAACCGCCCCTTCCACATTTCCGCCAAACAGCCGTCACGCCCACCCCCGCCAGAAGCTCTTCTGTGGCAGGCAGACCGTGTGGCTACCCCCAATTTCGCCCCTAGCCACACGGATGGCCCCACCAGAAGTCCCTGTAGGGCACCTCGCCGTGCCGCTACTTTGCGAAAACGACGTGAAGGATGATTTGGTACACGAAACAGGCCTCTGATGTACGAAACAAGGGAATTTGAGCATTTGGTGCACCAGAAGGCCTTCTGGTGTACGAAAAGGGGGTTGGAAGCCGGGGCTATAAGAAAGGGACTGGCGAATTGCCAGTCCCTTTCTTGTAGCCCCTAGTGGAATCGAACCACTATTTAAGGTTTAGGAAACCTCCGTTCTATCCGTTGAACTAAGGAGCCGGGATTTCCCTAATTAAAATCTGTTATTCAGCAGATTTCTCGATGATCTGACGTCCGTGGTAGTAACCGCACTCAGGGCAGATGCGATGAGAGATGACGGTTGCGCCACAGTTCGGGCAAGTAGCGAGGGTGGGTACGGGAGCGAAGTCGTGCGTACGCCTCTTTGCTGTTCTCTGCTTGGAGAATTTGTGTTTCGGATGTGCCATTGCTTATACTTTTTAAATTATTATTTGCTCAAATACTTTGTAGTTTCAGGGTTGCATTTTCCTTCTTCGTGGACTCTCTGGAGAGGCAGGGCGATGCACACGAAGTCGTAGACTTCCTGGCTGAAATCCAGCTCTGCGCCTTCCGGGGCATAGGTCTCTTCGAAACCCGTCTCCACCGGGATCTCAAGCGGTTCGAGGCATCTGTCGCACAGCACTGTGACCGTGCCGCTGATCTCCGCCTCCACATCCACGGACACGCCACGGTTGTTCACCGAAGCCTGCACCTTGATGTTCGCATCGAGTATCTCCTGATTC
Organism: Bacteroidales bacterium; assembly: GCA_017615435.1. The sequence goes on along the minus strand of JAGAAF010000067.1, from coordinate 4,365 downwards.
CCGAAGCTCTCAAAGAACTCTTTTCCTGCACTCTGAGCCAGAGAACTTACGCCTCTGCCCAAGTCGTTCAGATTTACTACAAAGGGCTGCAAAGTTAACAAAATTTTAGAATATATCAATCCTCATCGTCGGTATTTCTCTTTCGTGCAAGAGGATCGAGCAAAATCTTGCGCAGACGCATATGGTGAGGGGTCACCTCCACCAGTTCGTCTTCCTGGATGTACTCGAGCGCCTCTTCGAGAGAGAACTTGATGGCCGGAGGAAGAATGATCTTCTCGTCCGAGCCGGATGCGCGCATATTGGTGAGTTTCTTGGTCTTGCAGATGTTGATGTTCAGGTCGCGCTCGCGGGTGTGCTCGCCCACCACCTGTCCGCCGTAGATCTCCTCGCCCGGCTCCACGAAGAAGCGGCCGCGGTCCAGCAGTTTGTTGATCGAATAGGCGATGGCCTGGCCCGTCTCGAGCGAGACGAGCGAACCGTTGTTGCGGCGCTCGATCTCTCCCTTGAACGGCTGGTACTCCTTGTAGCGGTGCGCTACCACTGCTTCACCCTGCGTGGCAGTGAGCATATTGCTGCGTAGCCCCATAAGCCCGCGGGTCGGGATCTCGAACTCCAGCAGCGTACGGTCGCCGCGCGGCTCCATATGCACAAGCGCTCCCTTGCGGCGGGTCGCTATCTCTATGGCAGCACCCACGAACTGCTCGGGCACCTCCACCGACAGCTCTTCGATCGGCTCGCAGCGCTGTCCGCCGATGACCTTGTCCAGTACCTTCGGCTGGCCCACCTGCAGCTCGAATCCCTCGCGGCGCATAGTCTCGATGAGGATCGACAGATGCAGAACTCCACGGCCGTAGACGACGAACGAATCCGCCGTCAGACCGGGCTTCACTCGGAGGGCGAGGTTCTTCTCGAGTTCCTTGTCCAGGCGCTCCTTGATGTGGCGCGAGGTCACATACTTGCCATCCTTGCCGAAGAAGGGCGAGTTGTTGATGGTGAAGAGCATACTCATCGTGGGTTCGTCCACGGCGATGGGCGGCAGGGCCTCCGGATTCTCGTAGTCCGCGATGGTGTCGCCGATCTCGAAACCGTCGATGCCCACCACTGCGCAGATATCGCCGCAATGGACCTCCGTCGTCTCGGTTTTTCCGAGGCCTTCGAAGACCATCAGCTGCTTGATTTTCTGCTTCTGCTGCACGTCGTAGCGCTTGCAGAGCGTGATCTGCTGACCTGCCTTGATGCTTCCGCGAGTGACCTTTCCCACCGCGATACGACCCACGTAAGGGCTATACTCCAGCGAGGAGATGAGCATCTGCGGGGTGCCTTCGACCACCTGCGGTGCCGGGATTTCTTCGAGGATCACGTCCAGCAGCGGGGTGATGTCCGTGCCCGGCTTACGCCAATCGAGCGACATCCAGCCCTGCTTCGCGGAGCCGAAAACGGTCTTGAAATCGAGCTGCTCCTCGGTGGCGTTCAGGTTGAACATAAGGTCGAACACCTCTTCCTGGACTTCGTCCGGGCGGCAGTTCTGCTTGTCCACCTTGTTCACGACCACCACCGGCTTCTTACCGAGCTGGAGAGCCTTCTGGAGCACGAAACGCGTCTGCGGCATACAGCCTTCGAACGCGTCCACGAGCAGCAGTACGCCGTCGCACATATTGAGCACGCGCTCCACTTCCCCGCCGAAATCGCTATGGCCGGGGGTGTCGATTATATTGATCTTCACGCCCTTGTACGTCACGGACACGTTCTTCGCGAGGATGGTGATGCCGCGCTCGCGCTCGAGGTCGTTGTTGTCCAGGATAAGCTGGCCGAGGTTCTCGGGCTGACGCACGAGATTCGCCTGGTAGATCATCCTGTCCACGAGAGTCGTCTTGCCGTGGTCGACGTGGGCGATAATTGCTATGTTTCTGATATCTGTCATTCCAACCAACTAAAAACTGGGCGCGAATTTACACAAATTCGGTTGAATATCAATATATTTGTATGGTACTAAAACAATAAGATATGTTCGGCTTCAGACCAGACGGGAAGAAAGCAAAAGATCTCGACCCTATTCAGCGCATTATGCCCCACATCATGAGGCACAGGCACGACTCCCAGAATATGACCCAGTATGACTGCCCCTGCGAGCCCATCGACGACTTTATACGCGCAGAGGCTGAAAAGGGAGAAAAGTACACCTATATGCATGTGGTGATCGCTTCGATCGTGCGACTGATTGCTTTGTTCCCCCGCACCAACCGCTTCATTATGAACGGTCGCATTTACAATAGGAACTGCATCCAGATTTCGTTCGTAGTGAAGAAAGGCCTCAGCGCAGAGGCTCCTGATACCACTGTGAAGTTGGATTTCACCGGCCACGAAAGCATCTCGCAGATTCGCGATATGATCGACGAAGCGATCCAGAAAAACAGCCATATGGATGCCAACAACGGCACCGACAAGCTGGCGCGTCTGATTACCTTCACTCCCAACTTTATCATCGGCTTCCTCGTGGGCACGATCAAGTGGCTGGATAAGCACGGTCTGCTGCCGGGCGCAATCATCAAGGTCAGCCCGTTCCACACTTCGTGCTTCATCACCAACCTGAAGTCCATCAAGGGCCCGTCCATCTACCACCACCTCTACGATTTCGGCAACACCGGGATGTTCTTCTCCATGGGTAAAGAGTCCATGGTCCCCGTCGTGAAGGGTAAGGAAATCGTGATTGGCAAGCGCCTGCCCCTCTGGATTGTTACCGACGAGCGCTTCTGCGATGGTTTCTACTTCGTCAGCGCCCTTAAGCAACTCCGCATCCTCCTCGCCGACCCGTCCCGTATGGCCGAGCCACTCGAAAACCTGACCGAGGACACCAAGGTTATCGACAAGCATAGTTTCAAGAAATGAAAACGATACGCGAAGTTCTTTACGAGTGCCAGGCGCAGAAGACTGCGGTGCTGGCGACCAATTTCTACAATTACGAGACGCTCGTGTGCGTAGCGCGGGCGGCGCAGGCAATGAACGCGCCGGTGATGCTCCAGCTCACACGCTCTTCCATAGAGTATATGGGGCTGCACACGGCCTACAAAATGGGCCGGCAGGTGCTGGCAGACTACGGTCTGCAGGGCTATATCCATCTGGACCACGGCCCCAGCCTTGATCTGGTTCAGCGCTGCCTGGACGAGGGTTTCGACTCCGTGATGATCGACGCGTCCGAGAAGCCGTTCGAAGAGAATGTGGCGACTTCGGCTAAGGCAGTTGAGATGGCGAAGCCCTACGGTGCCAACGTCGAAGCGGAGCTGGGATATGTGGCCAAGCTGGGGCAGGAGCAGGGCGGCGGATTCACCACGCCCGAGCAGGCCGTGGAGTTCGTGAAGGCGACCGGCGTGGACGCGCTGGCGGTCTCGATCGGCTCTGCGCACGGTTTCTACAAGCTCCCGCCGCATCCTGACATCCCCCGCCTCGCCGCGATCCACGCCGCCACGCCGGTCGCCCTCGTGCTCCACGGCTCGTCCGGCATCCCCCACGATCAGGTGCGCGAGGCCATCGCCAACGGTATCGTGAAGGTAAACCTCGCAACCGAGATCAAGGACAACTTTATGCGCGCACTGAAGAAAGTGCTCTCCGAAAGCGACGAGATTGATCTTCGCAAGGTCTTCCCCAAGGCTATGGAGCCGGTGGTCGAACTGCTCAAGGAGAAATACGCCGTCACGGGTGCAGTTGTCAAATAATTGCTATATTTGGCAAGAATAAATTATTTTAACTCGATTGATATGAAAAAATTAGCAATCCTTCTGGCAGCTGCCGCAATGCTTTTCGCCGGCTGCAACAAAGACGAAAACGCCACCGAAGTCGGAAAGTGGTATGGATACAACACACCTGACAGCAAAGACGATGTCGCTTATGTCCTGGAGCTTAAGGCAGATAAGAGCGCAGACTTCATCATCAGCGCCTGGGGCTGCCGCTGGCAGGGCACATATACCTACGACGGACAGCTGGTTAAACTCACCTGGAACAAGTACTTCGCTCGTCCCAACGCTATGGATTACATAGGGGCGTATGGTGACTACCCCACCCTTCCCAAGAATCTTTACGAGCATTGGATGGAAGCCAGTACATCCGAAGACGCCAGCCAGTATGGCGCTGTCATCGAGATCAAGTTCACCTACTCCGGTGACACCGGCCAAATCGATATGTTCAACAAACCTTGCGTCGCCGAACGACAGAAATAATTGCTCATCTCGCGAAAACTCAAAACGGTCAGGCAACAGCCTGACCGTTTTTCGTGCGCGAGATGAGACTCGAACTCACACAGGTTTTACCCCACTAGCTCCTGAAACTAGCGCGTCTACCATTTCGCCACCCGCGCTTTGGGACTGCAAATAT
>JAGAAF010000012.1 GCA_017615435.1 Bacteroidales bacterium | reverse complement strand
AGGGCTCAGCTATCCCACGACCGGCTCGACCGGCGACGGTCTTCGCTGGGCCGCTGATTCGGGGCACCACATCGTCCCCACCTTCCCCTCGCTCACCGCGCTCGTCCCGCTTGGCTACAAGCAAACCGACTCGCGCGACCTCCATATCGACCGTGCTACCCCTATGGCGGACCTTGGCTCGAAGCTCTGCGGGATGCAGCTGAAGAACATAGGCGTTCAGTTGCTGGTAGAGGGGACGGTCGCGCAGGAGGAGTTCGGTGACGTGGATTTCACGGACGGTGGACTCGAAGGCCCTGTGGGCTTCCAAATCAGCCGTAAGGCCGTGAAATCCTTGATCAACGGCTCGCGAGTGAGCGTGGTGCTTGACCTCAAGAGCGGAGTGGAGTTGACCGAGCTTACCGCACGCATCAAAGACCTTTGGAAGGATGTCGATCAAGACCCCCGCAGCGCACGGCTGCACGAAAAGGAGAAATGCCGTATCCTGCTTGGCAAGCTGATGCCGTGGGAACTCATCCCGGCGTTTGTATCCTGCAATCCCGGAATAATGACGCTCGAGCGCCGCAGCCGCACCGACACCAAGGTGTGGGTGAACCTCGTCACTATAGCAAAGGCGCTGAAGGAGTGGAAGTTCGACATCGCCGGCTACGTGGGCTACGAACGCTGCGTCATCACAGCCGGCGGAGTCAGCACTGACGACGTAGTTGCGAAAACTCTCGAATCCCGCATCGTCCCCGGCTTATATTTCTGCGGCGAGGTCCTCGATATGGACTGCGACACCGGAGGCTATAACCTCCAAGCCGCCTTCTGCACGGGCTATTTAGCCGGAATCAGCGCCGCGAAAGCGCTTTAGAACAGTTTTCCGCCGCCCATCGTGGATTTGGCTGCGAGTCTCTCGCGGCTGAATTTTTCTTTGAGGCGGGCGAACTGCTTTTTGGTGTCCAGGGTGAAACTGCCGTCCTGAATCCAGGAGAAGTAGGACGGGTCTGAAGCATAGACCTGGCGGGCTGTTTTGCCTTTGTGCTTTCCGAAATTGACAACTTCTTCGCCCTCATCGTTGAAGATAAGATGTCCGGCGAAGTCCACATATTTCTTTCCGACAAAGGCCGCGAGGCTCTCCACGTCATTCTTAAGCAGATCCGGATAACGGTCCAGCTGTCCCTTCAGCACTTCGTAGGTGGCGACTGTGTCAGCCTCGGCGGTGTGCGCATTGTCGAAATCCTCGCCTCCGCAGTAGAAGCGGTAAGCTGCGCGCAGATTGCGGGGCTCCATAGCGTGGTAGATATTCTGCACGTCCACCATCTTCGGTGAGTGCAGGTCCACATCCAAGTGCTTGCCGGCGAGCTCGACCCTCTCGAATTCCTCTGCGAGCATCGGGAGGTCGAACTTGGCTGAGTTGAAGCCTGCAAGGTCGCTGTCTTTCAGCCACTCCGCAACTTCGTCCGCCACTTCATAGAAAGTGGGGCAGTCAACCAGCATATCGTCAGTGACGCCGTTCACCTTCGAGGCCTGCGGGTCTATCGGGCGCTGGCGCTTGTTTTCGTAGTCCCAGGGTTTGATCTTCCAGGTCTTGATGCGCTGCTCGCCGCCGGGGAAGACTTTCACGAAACTGAGTTCGATGATGCTGTCGTTAGGGATATTAAGCCCCGTGCTCTCGATATCGAAGAAAAGCAGGGGCCTCTGGAGGTTGAGTTCCATTGGCTAAAGTATTTAAGAAACCATAATCGGCATAATGATGCCGCAGATCTTTTCGCTCTCGGCCTCTTCTTCCGCAGGGACGATGAGGGCTGCACGGCGAGGATCGGCGAACTTCATTACGACGGTCTCGCAGGTCATATTGCTGAGGATCTCGATAAGGAAGCTGCTCTTGAAACCTATGCTGAGGTCTGCTCCGTTGTAATCGCACTTGATCATTTCGTAAGCTGCGATGGCGAAGCCGAGGTCCTGGGCTGTGATTTCCAGCTGGCCGGCCTTGAGGTCGAACTTGATATGGTTCGAAGCTTTGTTCGCGCAGACTGCCACACGGCGCACCGTGTCAAGAAGCTGTGCCCTTTCGATCTTCAGGATATTGCTGTTGTTCTGAGGGATGACGTCGCGATATTTAGGATACCTTCCGACTATCAGGCGGCAGACCATAAGGGTCTGGCCGAACTTGAACACGGCTGTGTTGGTGTCGAAGGTGACCTCGACTGTCTCGACATCTTTACCAAGGATGCTCTTCAGAACGCCAGCGGGCCTCTTGTGCAGGATGAAGGAAGCCTCTGCGGGGGCCTGCAGATCTGCGTCGGTGTAGCAGATGAGCTTATGCGAATCCGAGGCCACGAGGGTGGTGCTCTGGGTTCCCATATCGAAGAAGATACCGTTCATCGCAGGGCGCATCTCATCGTCCGCGGTGGCGTAGATTGTTCCGCTGATGCCGTCGGCAAGGGCCTGGGCGGGGAAGACGACAGTCTGCGCGTCATCACCTGCGCCGACTATCTCGGGATAGTCCTCGGCGGGGAAGAAGGGGAGGGAGGAATTACCGTTCGCCCAAGTGCATTCGAACGAGCTGTCCGAAGTGGTCTTTATGCTGACAGGCTGATCGGGCAGGGCCTTGATGAGGTCTATCATCTGACGGGCGGGCACTGCGATGCTGCCTTCTTCGCGAAGTTCCACTGCGAGGGTGGTGCGAAGGGTGAGCTCCTGGTCGGAGGCTGTAATCTCAAGGCTGCCGTCCTTGGCAACGAAGAGGAAGTTTTCAAGAATAGGAAGCACCGACTTGGCGGGGATGGCCTTGCTGACATCCATTATGCTTTTGAGGAGTTCTGCACTCGAAACGTTGAATTCCATATGTGTCCTTGGTTTTGTTTATCTGGGCAAATATAACAAATATCTCGGATATTTGGCACACAATTTGACTTTATGAACAGGCGAATACGATTATTAGTTAAAACATCAATAGTACTATGCGTAAAACCTTATTTTCAGTTCTGGCAGCGCTTGGCCTGATGGCGGCGGTGCCGGCCAATTCTGCCAATTTGTCAGACGCTCAGCAGCGTGATTATCCCGACTTCACTTATGCAGCGGAGACCGCCGTGGAGGCCGTCGTTTATGTGGAAGTCACAGTTACCCAGACCTATCAGGCGCCCCAGCTGGACGATCCTTTCTTCCGCTTCTTCTTCGGCGACGAGTTCGCGCAGCCTCAGAGCAGGGAGCGCAAGGGCAGCGGCTCGGGTGTGATCATCCGCCCGGACGGATATATCGTTACCAATAACCACGTCGTCTCGCAGGCCACAAAAGTACGCGTGACGCTCAACAACAACCGCTCGTACGATGCCACCATCATCGGCACCGATCCCGCGACTGACGTGGCCCTTATCAAGATCGATGCGACCGGCCTGCCGGCGCTCGAGATGGCCGACTCCGACCAGCTTCGCCTCGGCGAGTGGGTGCTCGCGATCGGCTCGCCCTACGATCTGCGCTCCACCATCACGGCGGGCATCGTCAGCGCCAAGGGCCGTTCGATGCCGAACTACACCGGAGAGTTCAAGATTGAGTCGTTCATCCAGACCGATGCTGCCGTGAACCCCGGCAACTCCGGCGGCGCCCTCGTGAACAAGAAGGGCCAGCTGGTAGGCGTGAACACTGCAATTATCTCACAGACAGGATCTTACACCGGATATTCTTTTGCTGTCCCTTCTAATATCGTAAAGAAAACAGTTGCTGACCTTATCGACTTCGGTGCGGTGCGCAGGGCGAAACTTGGAGTTACTATGAGCCCAGTCACTGAAAAAATCGCCGAGGATATGAAACTTTCCGACCTTGACGGCGTATATATTGTTGAGGTCGGCAAAGGCGGCTCTGCAGACAAAGCCGGAATCAAGGCCGGAGATGTGCTCCGTAAGGTTGATTCCAAGCCCGTCAAAGGCACTTCATCGCTGCAGACTATCGTTAACAGCTACCATCCGGGCGACGTCGCCCAGATTGAGTATGTCCGCGACGGCAAGGTCCACACCGTAAAGGTTACCTTCAACTCTGATTCGGAGAATAAGGGAACAGTCGAGGAAGACGGCTCAGCCGTATTCTACGGTGCGAAACTCAAAGCTGCGGATTCCAAGACACTCAAAGCTCTCCGCATAAAGGCGGGAGTCGAGGTGGTGTCCGTCGGAAACGGTAAACTTGCTGATGCCGGAGTTCAGGATGGCCTGATCATACGCTATGTGAATGATCATCCTGTCTCGAAACCTCAGGATGTGGTGGATGAAGCCGGAAAAGCCGGCAGGGTAGTGGTCATCGAAGGCCTTACTCCCTCCGGACGCTCTGTCTTCTACGCCCTCCCCAAGGAGCAGTAAAGTTTATAGACAGATAATGAGACAGCTTAAGATTACAAAAAGCATCACCAACCGCGAGAGCGCCTCGCTGGATAAGTATCTCCAGGAAATAGGCCGCGAAGAGTTGGTGTCACCGGAAGAGGAAGTGGAACTCGCGCAGCGCATCCGCAAGGGTGATCAGGAGGCGCTTGAAAAACTCACGAAGGCAAACCTGAGGTTCGTGGTTTCCGTGGCGAAACAGTATCAGAACCAGGGCCTCAGCCTCCCGGACCTTATCAACGAAGGAAACCTCGGCCTGATCAAGGCCGCAGAGAAGTTCGATGAAACCCGCGGTTTCAAGTTCATCTCCTACGCAGTGTGGTGGATCCGTCAGAGCATCCTCCAGGCCCTCGCTGAGCAGAGCCGTATCGTGCGTCTGCCCCTGAACCAGGTCGGATCGCTCAATAAGATCAACAAGGCCCTGGGCCGCTTCGAGCAGGAAAACGAACGCCAGCCTTCGACTGAGGAACTTGCCGAGATGATCGACATCCCTCGCGATAAGATTGCCGATACCTTAAGGGTCTCAGGACGCCACGTAAGTGTGGACGCCCCCTTTGTGGAAGGCGAAGACAACAGCCTTCTGGACGTTCTGCCGAACGACGATTCGCCTATGGCCGACAAGGGCCTGACGAACGAGTCGCTCAGCACCGAGATCGAGCGTTCGCTCCAGATCCTCACTCCCCGTGAGAGGGAGATCATCAAGTGTTTCTTCGGCATCGGCTGCCAGGAGATGACTCTCGAGGAGATTGGAGAGAACCTTGACCTCACGAGGGAGCGTGTCCGCCAGATCAAAGAGAAAGCCATACGCAAACTCAAGAAACCTTCCGCAAGCAAACTCCTTAAGACTTATCTGGGATAATGACTGCGGAACAGTTCCTTGCCGCGAAGGCCTCAGAGGCCGTCAAAGCTCTGTACGGCGCGGATTGCCCGGCTGAATCGCTTCAGGTGGCGGTTACCCGCAAAGAGTTTGAGGGAGACTACACCCTGGTGGTGTTTCCTCTTCTCAAGACCTCGCATCAGGCGCCGGAAGCTACCGGCAACGCAATAGGAGAATACCTCAAGGCGAACTGCCCTGAGGTTTCTTCGTACAATGTGGTGAAGGGTTTCCTCAATATCTGCCTTTCCGGCACATACTGGAGGGAGGCCCTGCAGGCGGTTGCCTCTGATAAAGAGTACGGTCAGCTGCCTTCGACGGGTAAGACCGTAATGGTCGAGTTCTCCTCGCCCAATACCAACAAGCCGCTTCATCTCGGCCATATCCGCAACAATCTCCTTGGAGCATCGGTTTCGGATATTCTGAAGGCTGCCGGCAACAAGGTGATCAAGGCAACTCTCGTGAACGACCGTGGCGTGCATATCTGCAAAAGTATGTACGCGTGGGAGCAGCGTTTTAACGGCGCTACCCCGGAATCGACCGGCAAGAAGGGCGACCACCTCGTGGGCGACTGCTATGTGGAGTACGCCAAGATGGAGAATGAGAATCCGGCAGTGGCCGACGACGTGCACAAGATGCTCGTCGATTGGGAAAAGGGCGACCAGCACGTCCGCGAGCTCTGGAAGATGATGAACGAGTGGGTGTTCGAAGGCTTCGCGCAGACCTACAAAGCCCTCGGAATCAGTTTCGACCGCACATACTACGAATCGCAGACCTATCTGCTCGGAAAGGAGCTGGTTCAGAAGGGCTTGGATATGGGCGTTTTCCAGCGTGATCCGGACGGCTCGGTGTGGTGCGACCTCACTGCCGACGGGCTTGACCGCAAGTTGCTTCTCCGTTCGGACGGCACTTCCGTGTATATGACCCAGGACCTCGGTACCGCCGAAAGGCGTTTTGCCGAGTATAGCCTCGACTCACACGTGTATGTGGTCGGCAATGAGCAGGACTACCATTTCCAGGTTCTGAAGCTCGTGCTCGCAAAGCTCGGTTTCGACTGGGCGGAGCGCATCTATCACCTCAGCTACGGTATGGTCGAGCTGCCGGAGGGCAAGATGAAGTCCCGCGAGGGAACCGTCGTGGACGCTGACGACCTTATCGAGTCTATGTACCAGGAGGCGAAGGCCGCGTCCGACGAATCGGGCAAACTCGCCGATCTCAGCGACTCTGAAAAGGATGCGTTGTACCATATGATAGGCCTAGGTGCCCTGAAGTACTTCATCCTGAAGGTGGACCCGAAGAAGACTATGCTCTTCAATCCGAAGGAATCGATCGATTTCAACGGCAACACCGGTCCGTTCATCCAGTACACTCACGCCCGCATCCGCAGCATCCTTCGCAAAGCGGAGGAGCAGGGCCTGAAGGCGGCGACGGCGGACAGCGCCGAGCTCAGCCCGAAGGAGGTGCGACTGGTCAAGATCGTTTCGGCATACCCGTCGAAGGTGGCGGAGGCCGCTGAGAGTTTCTCACCGGCAGTTCTGGCGAACTACTCCTACGATCTCGCGAAGGAATTCAATCAGTATTACCACGACACACAGATACTCCGCGAACCGGACGCCGCGCTCCTCTCGATGCGCCTTCAGCTCATCACCGTAGTCGCCGACGTCCTGCGCTCCGCAATGGGACTTCTGGGTATTCAATTGCCGGACAGAATGTAGCCCGACAACCCCATTAAACTGTATTTCGGTGCTTTTTCTCACAAAAAGCACCGAAATATTTTTTTATTCGGTTTTATTGCCCTAATATTGCACCGCAATTAGATAAAACTATGACACCAGACGGAAAGAAAAGACACGTAGTCAGTTATGAAAATATGTCCGAGGAACTAGCAGCGGCGTTTGCCGAGAAGTATCCCCGCGGTTTCAACGATTATCTGAACGATCTCGTAAAGTATCCGAAACCGGACGGCACATCTTTCTATGCAGTCACTGTCGAGATTCCCGACGCAATATATCTCGTAAAGATCAAGGTGGACGTCGACGACGTCGAAGATCTCGAGCGCTGGCTCGAAGGGGAAGAGGAGGCCGAGGCCGAGCAGCTCACCTCTGCATCCGACACCTCCGGCGAGGGCGAAACCCTTCCCGACGACAACATCGCCCAGTACGGCTCGGATGAAGACCCTGCCGACGGCGGAGATGCTTAAACTCAAAGAATCACAAAAATTACTGTTGCTGAGCCTCCTCGTGGGGCTCTGCACTGGTTTTGCGGCAGTTCTTCTTCAGGCCCTGATCGGTCTGGTGCAAGCTGCGGTGGCGCCTATGACTCAGTCGAACTCCCTGTGGAGGATAGTGCTGCCGGGCATCGGTATGCTGATTTCCGGCGTGTTGGTCCGCTACGTTATTAAGGACAACATAGGTCACGGCGTGACGAAGGTCCTTCTTGCCGTCAGCACAAACGACTCGCGCATCAAGCCGCACAATATGTGGTCGTCCGTGCTCACATCGGCATTGACCATCGGCTTCGGCGGTTCTGTGGGCGCGGAGGCTCCGATCGTTTACACCGGTGCCGCTATCGGCTCGAACATAGGCAAGGCCGGAAAACTGTCGTACCGCAATATGACCATTCTAGTCGGATGCGGTGCGGCGGGCGCTATCGCGGGCGTGTTCAAGGCTCCGCTGGCGGGACTGCTGTTCACGATGGAGGTCCTGCTGTTCAACGTGTCGCTGGCGAGTATGATGCCGCTTCTGCTGAGCACCGTCTCCGCGACCGTTGTGGCCTACCTTTTCCGTGGTGTCGGCCCGTCGTTCGAATGTGCGCTCGCGCCTTTCGCGCTGAAAAATATCCCATTCTACATAGTCCTGGGCGTGGTCTGTGGCTTTATGTCGCTCTACTTTACCCGCACGACGCTGAAGTTGGAGGACCGCCTGGCCCGTATCCGCAAGCCGTGGGTCCGTTGGGCGATAGCCGCGGTGGGCGTGGGCCTTCTGGTCTACCTTTTCCCGCCTCTCTACGGTGAAGGCTACGGCGATGTGAGCATCCTGCTGAACGGCGCCATCGGTGAGATGGGCGATTCGCCGCTCGCATTCCTGACCAGTTCGCCGTGGGGACTTGTGGCCGCTTTCATCGTGATTATGTTCGTGAAGGTCGTGTCTATGACGCTGACAAATGCGGGCGGGGGAGTCGGAGGTACCTTCGGTCCTACGCTGTTCGTGGGCGCCATCGTGGGCTTCGTGGTGTCGCGACTGCTCAATGTGGCGACCGGCGCTGCGCTGTGGGATATGCCAGAGCCCAACTTCGTCCTAGTCGGAATGGCGGCTATGATGGCCGGCGTTATGCAGGCTCCGATGACCTCGATCTTCCTTATCGCCGAGATTACGGGCGGCTACGATCTGCTCGTGCCGCTGATTACCGCTTCGGCAGTGTCGTTCGGCGTCACGCGCATCTGGGAGCGATATTCGATCTACACCAAGCGCATCGCCCAGAGCGGGGAACTGCTGACCCACGATTCCGATCAGGCCGTGCTGACCTTGCTTAAGACTTCCGATTTGGTGCGCGACAAGTACCCCAGGCTTGAGTTGGACGCCACTCTGGGAGAGATTATGGAGACGGTATCTAATTCCACGGCGGCAATTTTCCCTGTCGTAGGTTCCGACGGTATCTTCCAGGGGGTCGTGGAGATGGACGATATCCGCAAGCATATGTTCGATTCGGCCAAGTACGACTCCGTGCGGGTGTTCAATCTGATGAAGCAGCCGCCGGCATACGTGGAGCGCGACGAAAAGATGAGTTCTGTGCTGGACAAGTTCGAGAAGACCGGAGCCTGGCGTCTTCCCGTGCTGGATGCACAGAAGCACTACCTCGGATTCATCTCCAAGTCCCGAATCCTGATGGCTTACAGGGAAGAGCTGAAGAGTATTTCAGCTGAAGATTGAAATTGAAAAAGGCGGGAAAGTAAGCCGGGTTCTGTTTTGATCCGTCATTTATCTTCGCAACCTACCCCCTGACATCGGACGGGCAGCCCTCATCTGTCAGTATATTTGGTT
>JAGAAF010000066.1 GCA_017615435.1 Bacteroidales bacterium | reverse complement strand
CGCCTTCGAAGTTGAAGACGCCGTGGTCGTCCCAGCCGTGCTCGTCGTCACCGATGAGCTTGCGCTTCGGGTCGGTGGAGAGGGTGGTCTTGCCGGTGCCGCTCAGGCCGAAGAAGATGGCGGTGTTCTCGCCGTTCATGTCGGTATTGGCGGAGCAGTGCATGGCCGCGATGCCCTTCAAAGGGAGGAAGTAGTTCATCATCGAGAACATGCCCTTCTTCATCTCACCGCCGTACCAGGTGTTGAGGATAACCTGCTCGCGTGAGGTGACGTTGAAGGCAACGCAGGTCTCGCTCCTGAGGCCGAGCTCCTGATAGTTGTCGACCTTGGCTTTCGCAGCGCAGTATACCACGAAATCGGGCTCCTGGTCGAACTCCTTCTGATTCTTCGGGCGGATGAACATATTGGTCACGAAGTGGGCCTGCCACGCAACCTCCATAATGAAGCGTACCTTCATACGGGTGTCGGCGTGAGTTCCGCAGAAACCGTCCACGACGAAGAGCCTCTTGCCGCTGAGCTGGCCGAGGGCGAGCTTCTTGACGGCCTTCCAGGTCTTCTCGGACATTTTGTGGTTATCGTTAGGATAACCTTCCGTCGTCCACCAGATTTCGCCGGGAGCGCCTTCTTTGGTGGTCTTGTCGTACACGATGTACTTGTCTTTAGGAGAACGGCCGGTGTAGATTCCGGTCATAACGTTGATAGCGCCGAGTTCGGTAACCTGTCCTTTGTCAAATCCCTCGAGGCCGGGTTTGGTCTCTTCGTTGTAAAGGACTTCATAGGTGGGGTTGTAAAGGATTTCCTTGACCCCTTTGATACCGTACTTGCTGAGATCGATATTTGCCATAATTTGTATGTGAAAATTTAAGATTTTGCCTTAGCTTGAAATCGAGAACAAATTTAGCATAAATTTGCTAATAGACAAATCACAACATTTTGGTATTTTTGCAAAGATGACCGCGCTTGAAGTTTTAAAGCAGTTCTGGGGCTACGAAAAGTTCCGTCCGATGCAGGAGCAGATAATCGATTCCGCCCTTGCCGGGAAGGACGTGCTCGCCGTGCTCCCGACCGGTGGCGGCAAATCCGTGTGCTTCCAGGTCCCCGCGCTGATGAAGGACGGCCTGGCGCTGGTGGTGACGCCCCTGGTAGCGCTGATGAAAGACCAGGTGCAGAACCTTGCCTCGCGCGGCATCAAGGCACTCGCAATTCACGCCGGAATGGAGAAGAGGGAAGTGGACCTCGCGCTTAACAATGCGGCCTACGGCGATGTGAAGTTCCTCTATGTCTCTCCCGAGCGTCTCTCGACCGCACTTTTCCGCTCGTATCTCGATATCCTGCCGATTTCGCTGATTGTCGTGGACGAAGCCCACTGCATCTCGCAGTGGGGCTACGATTTCCGCCCGGACTACCTCCAGATCGGCGCGCTTCGCGAGCTTGTCGAAGCTCCCGTCATAGCCCTTACGGCCACGGCCACGCCTCCGGTTTGCGAGGACATTATGGACAAACTGCGCTTCCGTGAGCCCCTCGTGCTGAAGTCGGGCTTCGAACGCCCGAACCTTTCGTACATCGTGCGGGAGTGCGAGGACAAGCTCGGCCAGATCGCCGGCATCTGCAATTCGGTCGCGGGAACGGGAATAGTCTACCGTCGCAGCCGCCGAGGATGCGAAGAACTCGCCACGCAGCTGCGTGCACTCGGCGTGAGCGTGGATTATTACCACGCCGGGCTCTCGAGCAGTTCGCGCAACTCGCGCCAGGAAGCGTGGAAGGCCGGCCGGACGCGCGTGATGGTGTGCACCAACGCCTTCGGTATGGGCATAGACAAACCGGACGTAAGGTTCGTCATCCATTGCGACCTGCCCGATTCGCCGGAAGCGTATTTCCAGGAAGCCGGGCGCGCCGGAAGGGACGGAAAGCGGTCCTATGCAGTGCAGCTCTGGAACGCGAAGGACGTGGACCGCCTGCGTCAGCTGGAAAGCGTGAGTTTTCCCTCGCTGGAGTACATCGAGAACATCTATCAGAAACTGCACGTCTTCTACGATATCCCGTACGAGGCTGGAATCGGGCGCGAACTGAAGTTCAGCATTGAAGAATTCTGCCGTCACTTCAGCTTCAGCAGTTCCAGCGTTCACTACGCGCTGCATTATCTGGAGACTTCAGGGCACATTGTCTACAGTGAAGATGTGGACATCCCAACTCGCGTGAAGATAGTTCCCGACCGCTCCAGGCTCTACGATATCGACCTCGGCGACGCCGCGCTGGTAAACCTTCTGGAGACCCTGATGCGCAGTTACACCGGAATCTTCTCGTTCACCGTTCCGATCGACGAAGAATACGTCTGCCGCAAGCTGGGCGTGACCGTTCCGTCGCTGCGAAAGATGCTCTATGAGCTGTCGCTGGCGCATATCATCCGTTAC
The DNA here is from genome assembly GCA_017615435.1 of Bacteroidales bacterium. The sequence continues at coordinate 36,101 of JAGAAF010000066.1, read as the reverse complement.
GTGCCGTGCGACAACAGCACTATCATAATGCTGCGGCATAACCGCCTGATGCCGGGAAATCTCGACCTTCAGAAGGAGAAGTACGAAATGCTTCGCGGCGCCTTCCACACCCGCGGGGAAGCCGTGCTCGAATACGTCAGCCAGACCGACGAATGCCGTGCGTCATACCTTCTTCGCTACTTCGGGCAAACGGACGTCAAGCCTTGCGGCACCTGCGACGTTTGCCGTCGCCAGCGCTCCGCCGACCGCAAAATTCTGAAAAAATGGTTCGCTGAAAATCCTTCCTGGACCGAAACCGATCTCCAAAACTATCTCATCGACCCCTCATCCGGTCTCAGCCCCCTCGCCCCCGAAATCGCCCGCGAATTACTCGATCAATAAGCCGATGTGACATTAGCCCCCGGCGGACGTGGCCTCCCGCGGCCACGGGAAGCGGGTAGGTGTCCGTTGGATACGAGTTATCGCAAAGCGATGACGAAGTAGACAATGGAAGGGTACGAGCGAGCAAGTCAAAGACTTGCGAGACGAGCTCCGCAGGGGGCAATGTCACTCGGCTATAACCAGCCCGTCATACGCTGGATGGACATTGGGGGGAAGTTCGGAGTCGAGGTCGGCGTGGGAGGGGAGCATATGCGAGATGTGCGTGATGTAGGATTGCTCCGCGCCGACGCGCTCGAAGAAGGCCAGGGCTTCGTCCAGGGAGAAGTGCGAGAAGTGCGGGGTGCGCTTGACGCAGTTGATGGTGACGGCTTTAAGTCCGCGCAGCTTTTCGAATTCGGCATCTTCGATCAGGTTCATATCGGTGAGGTAGGCGATATTACCGAAGCGGTAACCGAGCACGGAGAGGGTCTTCTGTTTGTGATGCCAGCCCTGAATCGGGATGATCTCTACTTCCGGAACCGGTCCTTCGACTGCGGGCCGCTCATAGTGGTAACCTTTTCCGGAAACCCATACCAGAGTAGGCTCCGCTGCATTGGAACGCACCTTGAAGGGGTGCGCTCCGTCGATGTTGTGCACACGCCATTCGGGCGATCCTGGGTAGCGCGGTTCCGCGAATGCATAGCTGTACTCCTGACGCATAGAATGCTCCACATACGGTTCGCAGTAGATGTTCACCGGCTTGCGCTCCATCAGGTTGAACGAACGCAGCTCGTCGAGACCTCCGGTATGGTCTTTATGGTTGTGCGTAAGCAGCACGGCATCGAGGTGATGGACGCCCGCACGGAGCATCTGAAGGCGGAAATCTGGCCCGCAGTCCACGACTATCGTGAGCCCGCCGTATTCGACGAGGACAGACGCGCGCAGACGCTTGTCGCGCGGATCGGACGAGGTGCAGACGGGGCAGTCGCAGGCGATGATAGGAATGCCCTGCGAGGTCCCTGTGCCGAGGAAAGTCAGTTTAGCTTGGTTCATAGTTCCACCTCCACTATTATTCCGGAAAGAGCCTGGTCGAATGGCCGCGTGACTCTGATGTAATTGCCTGAATATCCGCTCATTGTGCCATCTTTCTCTTTCGACTCGAACAGCACCTTCACGCGTGTGCCTTTCTGCGACTCCACGAACTCTGAATGGAGCTGCGCGCAAAGATCTTCGAGCACGGCGACCCTGCGCTTCTTTTCTTCTTCTTCGTCTACCTGACCTGGCATAGAGGCCGCGGGAGTGCCGGGCCTGCGGGAGTAGGGAAAGACGTGGATGAAAGCCGGGCGTATCCGCTTCAGGAAAGCCACGGTTTCTTCGAAGAGTTCGGGAGTCTCTCCGGGCAGGCCGACTATCACGTCGATGCCGAAAAAGACTCCGGTGCCCATTGCGTGCCTGATGCAGGCCAGTTTATCCGCGAAGAAAGCGGTGTCGTAGTGACGCCCCATAGCGGCCAGCAGCGTGTCGGAACCTGTTTGAAGCGGGATATGGAAATGCGGCTGGAACTTCGTGCCGGATGCGATCCAGTTGATGATTTCTTCGCTGAGGAGGTTCGGCTCTATGCTGGAGATGCGGTAGCGCTCGATTCCTTCGACCTCGTTAAGAGCCTTCAACAGGCTAAGGAAACTCTCCCCGGTCGTGCGGCCGAAATCGCCGGTATTGACTCCGGTAAGGACAATTTCCCTGACGCCCTGGGCGGCTATCTCACGGGCCATCCTTACGCATTCGCAGACGGGAAGATTTCGGCTGCCGCCGCGGGCGTAGGGGACAGTGCAGTACTTGCAGTAGTTATCGCAGCCGTCCTGAACTTTGAGGAAACTTCTTGTGCGCTCTCCCGTGCTGTAGGCGCCGAAAACGGCGTCTTCCTGCACGGCCTCGCAGGACATACCGAGCCCTTTGAGGCATTCGGGCACCACCAGCGCCTTCTCCTTGCAGCCGAACACCTTCCACACGCCTTCAATATTCTCGATTTCGGCGCGGCGGAGTTCGGCGGAGCAGCCGGTTACGACTATCTTTGCGGAAGGGTTCACACGGTGGAGTTTGCGGATAAGGCTGCGCGATTTCTGGTCTGCAGTGGCTGTTACTGAACAGGTATTCATGAGATACAGATCGGCCTTCGACCTCCACGTTACCACTTCGAGTCCGGCGGCGCGGAAGCCTCTTTCGTAGGTGGAGGTCTCCGCGTAGTTGAGCTTGCAGCCGAGGGTGGTGAACGCTATCTTCATCAGTCTTCCACGCTTAGGGTGGCGGAGTCGAGCCCGGCCACGGGAGGGTCCAACTTGGATATCTTCAGCCGTATGTGGCCGACCTCCGGGTATTCCGCACGTACGGCGGCGATAATGCGCCCTGCGACGTGCTCCAGCAGGTTGGAGGGTATGTCCATCTGCTCTGCGATTATATTGCAGACCCGGCCGTAGTCGAGGGTGTCTTCAAGTTTGTCGCTTTCGGCTGCCCTGGTGATATCGAGTTCCGCTTCGAAATCAACCACGTAATCCGTGCCCTCCTCGCGTTCGAATTCGAAACAGCCGTGGCAGGCGTGGAATTTCAGTCCTTTAAGTTCTATAGTCCCTTTCATTTGAGTATCAGGAAAACGCAGGGCCTTTTGCCTATGGTGAAATGCTCCTTTTTCCAGCGGCCGACGCTCAGGGTCCGGATGAACTGGGTGGGCAGGGTTATGTCCGCCGCGAGGCAGAGCATGGTGCTTTCATTCAGTCCGGCGAGCAGATCCGTAAACAAGGAATCGTTGCGGTAGGGAGTTTCGATGAAAATCTGGGTCTGGCGCAGCTGGCCCGAAAGACGCTCGGCCTCTTTGATTGCGGTGCGGCGGGCATCGGTCTTCGCGGGGAGGTAGCCCCTGAATGCGAAGGACTGACCGTCCAGGCCGCTGCCCATAAGGGCCAGCATAAGCGAGGAAGGACCCACCTGCGGAACGACTTCTATCCCTTTGCGGTGGCATAGTGCCACGAGGGCGGCGCCCGGGTCGGCGACTGCCGGAAGCCCCGCTTCGCTTATCAGCCCGACGCTCGCGCCGCCCTCGAAGAGCGACAGCATCGCCTCTACCTCCTGCTCGGAAGTGTGCTCGCTAAGCTCGACCATCTTCAGTTCGTCGATATGGCCCCTCAGGCCGGCGCGAGAAAGATAACGGCGAACGGTTCGGGCATCTTCCACGACGTAGGTCCTGATGCTCTGAAGGAGAGCGAGAGTGGGACCGGGAATCACCTCCGCTGGGTCGTTGTCGCCGAGGGGAGAGGGGATCAGATACAGTTTTCCGTATTCCGTCATTCTATCGTGAGTGTCTGCTGCCCGGGAGGGGTCTCGAGCTCGGGTTGTTTTTTCTTGAAAATACCTTTGACGAAGTCCCAGAGATTGTCGAATTCCCTCTGGTACGAAATACCGGCTCCGCTTCGCTGGGAGTTGTCGAGGTAGTTGGTGTAGTCGTCGGCGGAGTGGGAGAACAGTTTGGCGCGCAGCCTTCCGGACTTGTCCATCTTGATTTCGACGTCGATATCTCCCACGAGGTTGTCTTCGCTGGTCGCGCTGTACTGCCTGTTACCCACGGAGCCGTTGACTATAACCCTGTTGTCGAAGAACTGGGTGGAGAGGTTGAGGTCCACCACGTCGTTGCCGGTTTCGTTCTGGGTATAATTTACTCCCAGATCCACGGGAATGCCGGCCCGTTGCAGCAGGGAACTGATCTGGCCCGAGGCTATCGCGGTAAGGTTGTTCAGGATGACACCGGAGCCGAACTGGTTGTTGACGCCACTCTGGTTGCCCGGGAGGAACGAACCGGTTGCGACAAGTGCAAGGAACTGCTTCTGGACCTTGTCTTCCGTGTTAAGTTCGCTTCGTACCAGGGCCTCGGTGGTAGGATCGAGGTCGGGCACATCCACACTGAACTGGAGCTTCGGATTGCGAAGGCGGTCGCTGACGGAGATGCCGCAGATCACATCGCGGCGGGTGGAAACGGATGTCGTATCGGAAATCAGAGTAGCTACCGACGCCTTGACGGTGTTGGTAGCGGTAATGTCGAGTTCCGTGTCCATCAGATCGCCCGCGAACCTTACGGAACTGCCTTCCTGGATAGCGAAATCCTTACTGAAGATACCGGCAGCGGAGAGCTTGAATTTGCCCTCCCTTATGTTGTAGTCGCCGCCGAGAGTCAACTCTTCCGTACGTGAATCGAAGGTGACTTTCACGGTGCCGTTACCGCCCACGGTAAGCACATTGTCGCCGTTCGCATCGATTTCAGCGCTTAGCTGCACGTCGGGGGTGGTAGTGATACTCACATCCGCCAGCAGCCTGACACCCTCTTCCTCGAGAACCTGCTCAGCCTCCTTGACGACCTGCCTTGGCTTCTTAATCTCTTCTTCCTCTTCCTCCACTTCAGAGGACGGCGGAAGGAAGGTGAGGGTGGCGTTTTCCTGCTTCGCCATACCTCCTAGGGAGACGGTCAGATTACCGCTTTTGGCGGTGGAAAGATCTGCGGCAAGACGCATAACCTTGTCATCTTCAGCCCGGAGAGAGACGTTTCCGTTGGAATAGAGCTTGCCGCTGAAAATGTCGGCGTTTCCCTTTTCGCTTATAACTTGGAGACTCTTGAGCCTGGCGTTCATTTCATCGAGGCGTCCTTTTACCAGGGCGGAACCGCCCTCGGGGTCTTTAAGGGTGAGTTCCCTGATCTCGAGTCCATCTTTGTCGCCGCGTATGTCGCCGTCCAGAGCATAGCGTACTCCCGTGGGTATCACCGTGAGGGTGTCGACCAGGGTCAAGTAAGTCCTGCTGAGGTCTATCTTGTCGACTCCGGCGGTGTAATCGACGCAGAGTTTACCGTCGATCGAACCTCTGCCGAAACTGATGGCGTCCTTGACCAAAGGCTGCACCAGGGCGGGATCCAGCTTGTTCATCCACAGGGCCGCCTTCAGGTTCTTCGAATTTAGGTCGAAGTGGGACTCGTCGCGCCTGATGCGGAGGTCCTCAACGCCCGACGGGGAGAAATGGGAAGCGGTGAAGCTGATGCGGTTGTCATATTCATCGTCCATACTCGCGTCCATAGTCACGCGTCCTATCGATGCTCCGCTAAGCATAAGATCGGGGCAGACAAGGGCTACGTCGAGTCCGGCGTTGCTCTCCAGAGGAGTCCTGTAATATGCTTCTCCGCTCAGCAAACCGCCCACTTTCACCAGGGCATCCTCGCTGAGGAAATTGTCAATGATCGAGAGGTCAAAGCCCTCGAGCGTGAGCTTCATCTCCGCCGGCTCCTTGCGCGACATATCGCCCTGCACCGTGAGGGTCTGGTCCCCAAGGTAGAGTCCCATATCGCTGACGCGAAGATTGCCGCTTGTGTGATAGTCCACGCTGCCTTTTCGGAAAGTCCATTGTTTGCCGTCGAAAACCACGTTCGAGTCGCCCATACGCCCGCGGATGGCGAGCGAATCCGAATCGTCGCGGTAGAAACCCGCGCCGAGCGAGAGCTTCGCCGATTCGATCCGCGTGCTGACAGCTGACGCGTCGAAGGTGAGGCTGTCCCTCATAAGGCTGGAAGAAAGCTCGACTTCCGAAATCTGAGTGCTGGGGAGTGTAACCGTTATGGGGTTCACCGTCCTCAGCCTGAATGCCCTGGCACTTTCGCTGCCTTTTAACTCTATGCCCTTGATGCGGACGTCGCCAATCCGGATGTTCTCCGACTTGAGCGAGGCTTCCAGATTGCCGGCCTTGCTCATAGCGACCTTCATTTTGGAGCCGGAATTGATGTAGATGTCTTCCTTCAGAGGAGAGAGGAGCGCCCTGGTGTCCTCAAGGTTTATGTCTATCGTGAAACTCTGGCCTTCGTGCCCGCCGGAATATTCCTCGCCCGTGAGGGAGGGGAGATACTTGTTGAGGATTGCTTCGCGGACAAAATCGGGGAACTTGGTTACGGGAACGCCCGAACTGTAGGAGGCCGTGCCGAAGGTGGGGCTCCACAGTACCATTTTATGGTTGGCTGCACCGGACGCGCCCGTCTCGGACATATCGTTGAAGGATAGGGTGAAATTGCCTATGTCGTTGGTGGCATCGTCGGTAATGTAGCGGAAGTTCTGGGCGAAGAAATTACCGAACATATTTCCGAGAGTGTCGAGAGCTGCGTTCGCAACGATGTTGCCGCGTACGGCCGATCCTCCGCCTCGTTTGTCGAGGCCTGTTTTCTCAAGGTCGAGGTTCGCAAGATTGAGCGTACCCCTGGCATAATAATAGCCGCGTGCGCTTTGTTTGGTACTGACGCGCCCTCTGAAGAGGATGTTGGCGTTGGGATCGGAACTGATTACGTTGGCGTCGAAAACTCCGTCGTCGAAGGTGCCTTTTCCTCTGATTCCCGTGTAAGTATAATCCAGGAACTTGATATGGTCGATCTTGAAGGTGTCCACCTTTGCCCGCGTCACTTCTCGGTTGAAATCTCCGGCCGCGGTGATAGTCATAGACGTGCGCCCGAGCGCGTCGATATTCATAAACTGGCCCAGGTCGGCATCGTCCAAAGCGAGTTTGCCGTCGAAACTGAAGGCGTTGCGGTTGTCCGGTATGGTGTCTATCCTGCTTGTCGAAGCGTTGACCAGAAGATTGCCGTAGTTGGTTATGAGCGAACCGTCGGTACGCAGGTGCGTAAGCCAGCCGCTGGCGCTGCCGGAGTATCTCGCCTTTACGTCCCTGGCAAAGCCGGAGATGTCGATGCCGGCATCGGGCGCGAAGGCCCCGATAAGATCGGTGAGCGAACGGGAGGTGAAATCGAGGTAGCGCACTTCCGCCGCGATTTCCGGCTCCATATCGGTAAGGATCAGGTTGGTCATAACGAAATCCAGATCGCCCGCCGTGCCGCTGTACCGGTCGGTGAATTCGAGGTCGCGGACGTGGAGGTCGTTGACAGGACCATAGCCGAGGCCCTTGCGGATGTCGAATACGACGGGACAATCTCCGAAGACGCCGGAATAGGCGGCGACGGTCTTCATCGCCAGCGTGCTGCGGCGCAGCTTGAGCGTCATATCGATGCGGTTGATGTAGTCCGTGAAGTCCAGGATGCGACTGTAGCGCATCGCGTAGTATGGTATGTCAAGGTCAGACCATTCGTCCCAGATGTGCGCTCCCGTCACCTCGGTCAGACCGAGCCTTTCCGCGCCTTCGTTGTAGCCCGTGGACATCTGGCCGGAGGCGTTCAGGGTGTACCCGCACTTGTCCGTGGCGCTGATTTCGTCTATGTCCATCGAGAAGCGGCCGCCCACATATTTCATATTGCGCAGCTTGGCGTAGGGGATAGTGAGATCCACATCGGCCCAGTTGATGCCCACTCCCGTGTATTCGAAATCCAGGTCGCTGGAGTAGTTGAGCATCTTCACCCTGGAATTGCGAAGGTCCGTTCTGCCTATCGTGAAGAAGTCCGGGAATTTTTCGGGATATCTTTCCGGGTTTTCAGGAATTCCGAAAGCGCGGGTGAGATTTCCGGTGTAACCGTGTGCATCTTCATCGAAGATTACATAGATGAAGACGAGGCCGTCCGTGCGCAGGCGGTCCAGGCACACGCCTCCCTGGCCTTCTTTGCGGATTTTAAGCAGGCCCTTGAGGGAGAAGGTGGCGCTGAGTCTTTTGGCGTACAGAAGGGTGTCGGCGTTTTCCTGACCTTCTTCAATTACCGCCACATCGTCGAGAACGAGGGTTCTGAACGGCACGAACCTGATACCTGAAAAGGAAAGCTTGCTCCCAAGAGACTGATTGAGGGAGTCAGCTGCCTTTCCGGCTATTTTATTCTGCACGGCGGGGAGGTGCAGGACGAGAAGTCCGGCAGCAAGAATCACGGCAATCGCCTCGACGATGCGCGCAATAATCTTTATGCCCCGTTTTTTAGCCATATCCTCCAAATTTAGTAATATTCATCGAATATTGCTAACTTTGACCCCGCTATGGCAGATATTATTCTTGGGATCGAATCATCTTGCGACGACACTTCGGCCGCCGTCATTGCGGACAGGGTGCTGCTCTCGAACGTAATCGCAAGCCAGGACGTTCACCGCGCTTTCGGCGGGGTCGTCCCGGAGCTGGCGTCCCGTGCGCACGAACTCAATATAGTGCCCGTGGTGAGCGAGGCTCTCTCACGCGCGAAGGTGCAGCCTTCGGACGTGTCGGCCATAGCCTTTACCCGCGGCCCCGGCCTGCTGGGATCGCTGCTCGTCGGCACCTGCTTCGCCAAATCGCTCGCGATAGCGCTCGACAAGCCCCTCGTAATGGTGAATCACCTTCAGGGCCATATCCTCGCAGGCTTCGTCCGTCAGCCGGATGTGCCGGTGCGTGAACCGTCGTTCCCTTATCTCTGCCTGCTGGTTTCCGGAGGCAATTCGCAGATTGTGAAGGTCAATTCTCCGCTCGACTTCGAGATACTCGGCCAGACCATCGACGACGCGGTGGGGGAGGCCTTCGACAAATGCTCCAAGATGATGGGCCTGGGTTATCCGGGAGGGCCTGTCATCGACAGACTGGCAAAACTCGGTGATCCGAAGCGTTTCAGCTTCGCCAAGCCGCATATCCTTGGGCTGGACTACAGTTTCAGCGGAGTGAAAACCTCTCTTCTGTATTTTGTCCGCGACGAGATGGCGAAGGACCCGGAGTTTATGGAAAAGAACAAGGAAGACATATGCGCCTCGTTCCAGAAGACTCTGATCGATATCCTTCTCGACAAACTCGTGAAGGCCGCGAAACAGACCGGCATAAAGGAAATTACCATAGGCGGCGGAGTCTCCGCGAACAGCGGCCTGCGTTCGCGTATCCTGGAAGAAGGCGCAAGGCGCGGCTGGAACGTCTATCTCCCCGAATTCAAGTTCACTACGGACAATGCCGCTATGATAGCCATAGCCGGATATTTCCACTATCTCGCAGGGGAGCGCTGTCCGCTGGATGTGGCGCCCGTCTCCCGTATCGCCGATTTCTAGACCGATGCGTACGCTGGAACTCACTTGCCCGCTCGACCGGCCGCTGAGCCGTGAGGCCGTCCAGGCCCGCGTTGCCCGTATGACCGGGCGCAGCGACCTCACGGCGGTGGTGATGAAGCGCAGCATCGATGCGCGTGGGGAGCCGGTCTACCGTTATCGTGTGGATGTCTATGATCCCGGAGAGAGCTATGAGGAAACGCCGTTGGCGCCATATCTGGATGTCCACTCCGCGGAGCCCGTGATCGTGGTGGGCGCCGGCCCCGCCGGGATGTTCGCAGCGCTTCGTTTGCTCACCCTCGGACGCAAGCCCGTCGTGCTCGAAAGGGGGAAGGACGTTCACGCGCGCAAGATCGATATGGCGCGGCTCTCGCGCGAGGGAACGGTGGATCCCGACTCCAACTACTGCTTCGGCGAAGGCGGGGCCGGCGCGTTCTCCGACGGAAAACTCTACACACGCTCGACCAAGAGGGGAGACAATATGGAGGTGCTGCGCAGACTCGTGGAGTTCGGTGCATCGCCAGATATCCTGATCGACTCGCATCCGCATATAGGATCCGACAAACTGCCCGTGGTGGTCGAGAACATACGTAAGTGCGTGACGGACCACGGTGGAGAGTATCATTTCGGGCAGAGGGTGGTATCAATTTCGAAAGGCGCAGACGGACGATTTACCGTCGGTACTACGGCCGGTCGGAAGTATGAGGCGGCGGCGGTCATTCTAGCCACTGGCCATTCCGCGCGCGACGTTTACGAGATGCTCTCCGCGGATGGAGGGGCGCTGGAGGCCAAGGGCTTCGCCCTCGGCGTGCGCGCCGAGCATCCGCAGAGCCTCATCAACCGCGCGCAATTCCACGGCCGCTGGCATCCCGGCATTCCCGCCGCCGAGTACAGTTTCGCCCTTCAGGAGGATGGCAGGGGAGTATTCTCCTTCTGTATGTGCCCGGGAGGCATATTGGTGCCTTCGGCGACCGAGCCTTCGACCGTAGTGCTTAACGGAATGTCCAACTCGGCCCGCAACTCGCGCTGGGCCAATGCCGGAGTCGTAGTGCAGATCGAACCGGAAGACATCCCGGGAGACTCGCCGTTCAAACTATACGATTTTCAGCAGAAGGTCGAACGAGATATGTATCGTGCGGTGCGTGACGCGCTTGGCGGAAAGGGAATGAATCCTATGGCCGCCCCTGGACAACGTATGACGGATTTCTGTGAAGGACGCCTTTCCGGAACTCTCCCCGAAAGCTCTTATCACCCCGGAGTCGTCAGCGTCCGCCTGGACCAGGTCCTGCCGCCTATTGTCGCCGACCGCCTACGCAAGGCCTTCCCTCAGGTACGCATCCGCGGCTACTATTCCTCCGAAGCCCTTCTGCTAGGTGTCGAGTCGCGCACCTCCTCACCCATCCGCATCCCTCGCCACCCCGACACCCTGTCATACATATCTATTGAAGGCCTATACCCCTGCGGCGAAGGCGCCGGCTACTCCGGCGGCATCGTCTCCTCCGCCATCGACGGCCTCCGCTGCGCCGAATCCGCTACGCAATATCTTCGCTAATATTTGGTACACGAAAGGGCCCTCAGGTGTACGAAACGGGTGTTTTCGAGCATTTGGTACACGAGAAGCCGATCTGGTGTACGAAACGGGTGTATTCGGGCATTTGGTACACGAGAAGGCGATCTGGTGTACGAAATGAAGAAGTATAATAATGGCAGGGGGTCTGGGGGGTACGCCCCCTTTTTTAGACGGGGGATGACGCATCCCCCGGAACCCCCTGCGGCTCCTTGCTCCCGCACTTTGTCTGCGCCAAAGTGCCCGCACCGCCGGGCGCGCTGAGGCACGCCTTGTTAATAATGGCAGGGGAGTTTGAGGGGGTACGCCCCCTCAATCAATGTAGCCCTTGTGGCTCGAACGAAAAAAGCAACCGGTCAGGGTTGCTTTTGAGTGAAGAGCCACATAACAGGCTTGAACTGTTGACCTTCGCGTTACGAATGCGATGCTCTACCAACTGAGCTAATGTGGCTTGGGAGCGCAAAGATAGAAAAAAACTTTTACAATCTCTCTATCTTCAACGTAAACTCATATTTGCCGCTGGGCAGCATATATTCGGGCCTGGGAGTGCTCTGCCAACTGTCTACGCATCCGAGTCCCATCTGCACCTTGTCCACCAATAGATTGGTCAGCGGAGCCCGGGGGACTTCGGCTCCGTGCATCTGCTGCTTTTCGAGGCCGCTGTCCAGGCTTTCGATGGTGTAGTGAAGCGCCGAGGCGGAGAAGGGCTCTCCGGAACTCAGGCGTATGCCGTGGCCGTCTTCAGCGGTCAGGTCCCACCAACGGAGATCCGTCTTCGTGCCGGTTTCCTGCGGGCGCACATAGGGATAGTACTGCTCGCTCACGGTCTGGTTCCAGATGCGCAGCGCGGCATAGCCCTGGCGGTCGATGTAGTTCTCGACCGGGCCACGGCCGTAATAGCTGATATGCTCGAATTTTTCCGGCATAGGGATTTGGAGACCGAAGCGGAAGAGGTTGGGCAGCGAGTCGGGAGCGTCCATAGACATAGTTATGAGCATAGAGCCTTCGGCATTGATGCGGTAGGTGAGGGCGAGCGCTGCGGTGTCCGCAAGGGCGTACTGAGCTTTCACGACGACCACTCCGCGTTCCATCGCGGGCTCAATCGATTTGAGCTCGAGCGCCGGATTCTTCCAGAACGCCATCTTCTTCTGCAGCGAGGCGCCGTAGTCGTTGTCGGTGGGGGCGCGCCAGAAATTGGGCGTAATTGCCGCACCGTCGACAAGCAGACTCTTGCCTGCGAGCTCGTATTTGCTGATAAGGCCGTTGTCGCCGAAGGTAATATTGAAATCTTCGCCGGAAACGATAATGCTCTTCGCATTGAGAACGCTCACGCGGCCCTTGACGGCGGGAAGCTCGGGGGCTTTCATAACTGCGGGCTTCAAACTTAACTGCTGCCTTGCGACTATATGTCCGGCGGGCAGAAGAGGCTCGTCATTCTGAAGTACGTACTTGACATTGAGCAGCCATTCGCCGTCCTCGCTTATTTCGATGTCGGGCAGGGCAATCTTTGCGCAAGACTGCGGGGCCACCTCGAGAGGCTTTGCAAAACAATATGCGTAGGCGGTCTTTCCGTCGTGGAGGAGTTCGATGTCGAGCATAACGTTGGAAAGATCAGTGAAGAACTTGTCGTTGTGAATCAGAAGAGTGTCAGCTGCGACAAGTTCACTCCAGATGTCCTGCATCCAGTATACGGCCTCGTAAGCGTGGGGATTGGGCTCGCGGTCGGGGTTCAGCAGACCGTTGCAGTTGAAGTTGTTGTCCGAAGGATCATAGGCGTTGTAATCGCCGCCGTAGGAGTAGACGGGAACTCCGTCAATGCCCTTGTCGTGCAGTCCCTGGTCCACGAAATCCCAGATGAATGCGCCCTGGAACTTGGGATACTTGCGTATGAGATCCCAGTATTCCTTCAGTCCGCCGAGTGAATTGCCCATAGCGTGGGCGTACTCGCAGAGGATGAGGGGACGCACCTGCGCGGAATCCAGGCAATAAGCCTCGCATTCCTCGTAATTCATATACATATTTGAGGTGATGTCCGCAAGTCCGTCTTCGTAGAACGCCCTTTCGTAGTGAATCGGACGGCTGGGGTCCGCTTTCTTCACCTCTTCATAAGCCTTCTCGAAGATCGGGCCGTAACCGGATTCGTTCCCCAGCGACCAGAAGATGATAGAGGGGTGGTTGTAGTTGCAGCGGACATTGCGAAGGTTGCGCTCGAGCAGGGTCTGGGCGTAGTGTGTATTCTTGCCGATAGTTTCTTCTCCGTAGCCCATTCCGTGCCCCTCGAAATTGGCTTCCGCTATCATATAGAGGCCATATTTGTCGCAAAGTTCATAGAAGTAAGGATCGTCGGGATAGTGCGATGTGCGGACGGCGTTGATACCCATACGCTTCATAAGGGTGACGTCCTGAAGCATACGCTCGTGGCTTACGACATATCCGTTGTCGGGGTCGAGTTCGTGGCGGTTGACACCCTTGAAGAGGACCGGCTGGCCGTTGACGAGCACCTGCGAGTCCTTGATCTCCACTTTACGGAAGCCCACGGGGATGGTGATGACCTCCGTGACCTTCTTACCTTCGTAATGGGTGACTTTCAGGGTGTAAAGGTTAGGGGTCTCGGCGGTCCATTTGAGCGGATTGCTCACGAACATCGTATGGTCGATGACGCGGTCTCCCTTGAGGGTCGCGCCGCACACGGGCTCTCCGGACGGGCTGATAAGGTCCATAGACACCTTGTCGCGCTTCGTCTGCACTATCTTAAGCGAAAGTGAACCGTCGCAGTAATTCTCATCAAGGTCGGGAGTGACGTTGATGTCCAGGATATGGTTCTTCGGGCGGGCGTAGAAGTAGCAGTCACGAGCTACTCCGGCGAAACGCCAGAAATCCTGATCCTCGGCATAGGTGCCGTCGCACCAGCGGAATACTTGGAAAGCTACAAGATTCTCCTTTCCGGGATTTACGAAGTCGGTGACGTCGAATTCGGCCGCGAGCTTGCTGTCTTCGCTGTAGCCCACAAACTGGCCGTTGATCCAGAGGAAGATGTTGCTGGTGACTGACCCGAAGTGGATCATAATGTTTTTGCCTTTCCACTCAGCCGGGATAGTGAAGGTGTTGCGATATGAGCCGACGGAATTCTCATCGACCGGGATTACCGGGGGATTGCTCTCGAAATGGCCTCTCCACGGATAGCCTATGTTCACATACATCGGGTCGCCGAAGCCGTTGAGCTCCCACATTCCGGGAACGGGCATCTGCAGCCAGTCGGAGTCGTTGTAGGCGGCATTCCAGAAATCCGTGGGCCTATTGTAAGCGTCCTTGACCCAGTTAAACTTCCATATTCCGCTGATAGACAGGTAGTTCGCGCTCTTCTCCGGAGACTCGATCCCTTCGCTCTCATAGGCGAAATAGTCGGCGTGCATCGTGGCTCTGTCGATCTCATTGACATAGGGATTGCGCCAGGCGTCCATATCCTGGGCGGAAGCCGCAAGAGTCACGGTCAGTGCCGCGAGTCCGGTTAATAACAGGTGTCGGTTCATTATTGTATGTGGTTTTTTAATCGTAATCCTATCCGTTTGCGGTCGAGGTCCACGCTGACCACGACCACGGTTACGTGCTGGTGCAGTTTCACCACTCGCGTGGGATCCACCTGGCCGCGCACTCCCATCTGGGACACGTGGATGAGACCGTTTTCGTGAAGTCCTATGTCCACGAAAGCGCCGAAATTGGTGATGTTGGTGATTATGCCCGGAAGTTCCATCCCCGTCTTGAGGTCGGAGATGTCGTGCACGTCATCGGCGAAACTGAACTCGGACGCCTGCTCGCGCGGGTCGAGGCCGGGTTTGGCAAGCTCCTTCAGTATATCGTTGATAGTAGGGAGGCCTTTGTCCGCAGTGACATAGTCCTCCGCCTTTATCTTCTTGCAAAGCTCGGCGTTACCGACCAGATCGTTGGTGGTCACACCAAGGTCACGCGCCATTTTGTCCACAATCGGGTACGACTCGGGATGCACTGCGCTTGCGTCCAGAGGGTTTTTCGACCCGCGTACACGGAGGAAGCCCGCGCACTGCTCGAAGGCTTTGGCGCCGAGGCGCGGCACCTTCACGAGCTCCGCGCGGCTCTTGAATCCGCCGTTTGCATTCCTGTAAGCCACTATGTTCTCGGCAAGCGAGGGGCCGATACCGGCCACATAAGCCAGCAAATAAGGGGAGGCGGTGTTCAGGTTCACGCCCACCGCGTTCACGCAGGATTCTACAGTGTTGTCCAGCTTCTCCTTGAGGAGATTCTGGTCCACGTCGTGCTGATACTGGCCCACACCGAGGTTCTTCGGGTCTATCTTCACCAGCTCCGCGAGCGGGTCCATAAGCCTGCGGCCTATGCTCACCGCACCGCGCACGGTCACATCCTCGTTCGGGAATTCCTTGCGCGCCACCTCGGAGGCGCTGTAGATGCTGGCTCCGTCTTCGCTGACCGTCCAGACCTTGCAACCTTCGGGAAGCACGACCTTTTTCATAAACTCCTCCGTCTCGCGGCTGGCAGTGCCGTTGCCTATCGCGACAGCCTCGATCCGATACTTTTCGAGCATCTCCTGCACCGCGATCAGCGACTTTACTTTCTCGCTCTGGGGCGGGTGAGGGAAGATAATCGTATGGTAGAGCAGTTCTCCGTGTTCGTCGAGCACTGCGATTTTGCATCCGTTGCGGAAGCCCGGGTCTATGGCCATAGTCCTTTTCTGCCCGACCGGGGCGCCGAGAAGCAGCTGGCGCAGGTTTTCGCCGAAGACGTTGATCGATTCTATGTCGGCCTTGTGCTTGGCTTCCTTGATCACGCCGTTGGTGATGGACGGGTCCAGCAGACGGTCGAACGAATCCTCGGCAGCCTTTCGTATCTCTTCCGCGAGGGCAGGGGCCGGCCGGCCGTGATCACGGCAGAAGCCTGAATAAATCTGCTCCGCGCACCTCTGCGGGTCCGCGTCGACCGATATGCTCAGAAAACCCTCGTTTTCGGCTCTGAGTATAGCCAGAAGGTTATGTGATGGGATGCGCGACAGCGGCATCGTGAAGTTGAAGTAACTGCGGTATTTGTCGGCTTCCGGGTTGTCTTTAGCCGTCTTGGTGACCGCGGAGACTATCCTTCTGCCCCGGTAAACTGCTCGGAGTCCCTCGCGGATCGAGGCGGTTTCGCTGAGGCGCTCGGCGATGATATCGCGCGCCCCCGCAAGGGCCTCGTCCACGCTCGCGACTTTATCTTTTACATATTTCTGCGCGCTGGCCCTGGGGTCGGTGGTCCTGACTTCCCACATCGTGTCGGCCAGAGGCTCGAGGCCGAGCTCTTTGGCGATAGTGGCTCTAGTGCGGCGTTTGGGACGGTAGGGGAGATAGATGTCCTCCAGCTCAGTGCCGGAGACGCACTTTTCTATCGTGCGGCGCAGTTCATCAGTGAGCGCACCCGCTGCTTCAATCGCGGCCACGACGGTCTCCTTGCGGGTTTCCATCTCGGAGAAGACGTCCACCCAGTGTTTGACCTCGGCCACCTGCGCATCGTCCATTCCGCCGGTTTTCTCCTTGCGGTAACGGCTGATGAAAGGGATGGTGTTTCCGTCCTCGAACATCAGTGCGCAGTTCTCAATCTGCCAGTCTTTACACTGCAGACGCCCGGCGATGAAGCTGATGTAGTGCTTTTTCATCAGAATTTGCGGAACCTAAGGCCTATCACGCCCCAGAATGCCTCACCGAAAATGCTTCCGGACATCTTGGAGGTTCCGGCCTTGCGGTTGACAAAGATCACGGGCACTTCGGCCACCTTGAAACCTTTGCGCACCGCAGTGTATTTCATTTCAATCTGGAAACCGTAGCCTTTCATCCTGACTGCATCCAGGTCTATCGTCTCCAGCACATTTCTGGAGTAGCAGAGGAAGCCGGCAGTGCTGTCTTTAATCTTAGTGCGCAGCACCGTGCGGGTGTAGACGGATGCGTAGTACGACATTATTATGCGGCCTATGGGCCAGTTGACCACGCTCACTCCGTCGGCATAGCGCGAGCCGATGGCGAAATCGGCACCGCCCTCCTCGCAGGCAGCGAGCAGACGGGGGAGATCCTTCGGATCGTGGGAGAAATCGGCGTCCATCTCGAAGATGTAGTCGTATCCTTTGCCGAGGGCCCATTTGAAGCCCTCGATGTAGGCTGTACCGAGTCCCAGCTTTCCGCTGCGCTCGATTATGAACAGCCTGTCGGGGAATACGGACATCAGACGCTTGACCGCTTCTGCAGTGCCGTCCGGCGAACCGTCGTCGATGATGAGGATATGATATCCGCCCTCGAGAGCGAAAACGGCGCGAATTATATTCTCGACGTTTTCGATCTCGTTGTAGGTCGGGATTATTACTAATTTACTTGTTTCCATCTAACTGGCTGAGCATTTCGGCAACTGCGGCTTCGAGCTGCAGATCCTGGCCCTTGAGCATACTTTCAGGAGTGTTGTAGACAAGGATGTCAGGCTCAATCTGGAAATTCTCCAGAGGCCTGTCTTCGGCGAGGCCCCAGCTGGTAACCTGAGGAATGCCGAATATGAGGGTCGGGTCGATCTGCGTTTCCCACCACACTGCCGTCATTGTTCCGGGAACGGGGGCGCCGATGAGTTTGCCGATTCCGAGGGCACGGTAGGTGTAGGGGAAGCCGCAGGCATCGGAGTAATTGTCCTCGCCCATCAGCACACAGCTGGGCTTGGTCCATTTGTTGAAGGGCTCGGTTGCGATGTACTGTCCGCGGGGACGGAACTCGATGTAGGCCTTGCCGGAGAGGAAGGTGGCGAGGTCGTCGTGCAGCCAGCCGCCGCCGTTGTGACGGGTATCCACGATAAGCGCTTCGCAGCCACGGTATTTGCCGAGGGCGTTCGAGAACACTTCGCGGAAACTCGCTGAATTCATACCTTCGACGTGGACATAGCCCACACGGCCGTTGGAGAGTTTCTTTACCATATCCTCACGCTGACGGACCCACCTCTTGTAAAGGGCGCCATAGTCAGATCTCTCCGGGGTGACAAACAGCTCCACAGGCTCTTTGACCTTGTTTTTCTTGACCTTGAGAAGAAGCCTCTGACCGACCTTGTTGAGGAACACGTCGTACCATTCGGTGCCTTCTTCGATTTCCTTGCCGTCAACTGCGAGGATTACGTCACCGGCCTTGATTTCGGGATCTGCAACAGCGAGTATGCTTCCCGGGAGTATTTCAGCTATGGTGAGGCCTTTGCCTTTGGCCTGAGCATCGAAAAGAACTCCGATATGGCCGACATTGATTTGTGCCGGGGTGCGGTAGCGTGCTCCGGTGTGGGATCCGTTCAACTCGCCGAGCAGCTCGCTCAGGAGATCCTGGAAGTCGTAGTTGTTGGTAATATAAGGAAGGAACTTTTCGTAGTTCGCTTTCATTGCAGCCCAGTCGAGGCCGTGGATGTTCTTGTCATAGAACTTCTCGTCCACCTGCTTCCACGCGTGGTTGAAGATGTATGCGCGCTCGGCTGCAGGACGGTAATCGTACTCGCTGCTGAATCGGACGGGCTCAATCTTGTCGGGACCGACGGTAAGCTTGCTGATGCCGCGGCCAAGGATATAGAGGGTCTTGCCGTCCTTGGAGGGATAGAGTTCGCCGCCCGCACCGGGCCTGACGACCTTGATTTCACCTTCCTTGATGTCCAGGCAGCAGAGATCGCGGCCTTTGTCGCCACGGCGGACAAAATACAGTTTAGTGCCGTCTTCGGTGAGATAATAGTCGCCGTAGTTGCCCGAGAACGGGGTAAGGCGGAGGGATTTGTCTTCAAGATTATCAAGGTTAAGCTCCAGAGGTTTTTCCTTCTCGACCTTGGTGCTGTCTTTCTTCTCTTCCTTCTTGGGATCTTTCCTGGGCTCCTTCTTCGGGTCTTTCTTCGGCTCCGGAGCGAGGAG
This sequence comes from Bacteroidales bacterium, assembly GCA_017615435.1. The sequence continues at coordinate 17,248 of JAGAAF010000066.1, read as the reverse complement.
CTTGGCTATGCTTTCTTCTTCCTTGCTGCGGGTGAAATCTGCGAGAGCCTTGCTGTCGAAGAACATCACGAAGACGTCTGTTTCCGAGCCCCAGCTGCCGTGGCTTCTGAAGCCGAATTTGTCCGTCATCCAGGTCATAGCCTTGCCGCCGAGCGCCCAGCGGAAGACGCCGTCGCCGTAGCCGCTGCGGGTGAGGTCGGTGACCTTGCCGCTCTCGATGTCGATGAGAGCGATGTCAGGATTGTTCCAACCTCCGTTTGCCTGATACTCAACCAGGATGGAACGGCTGTCCGGACTCCACTCGAACTCCTGGTCGCCGTCCTGATATGAATAGTTTGCGCCGCTGAGGAGGGATTTTTCCTTGTTGCCGCTGGTGCTCTTGATCACGAGCTCGGTGCGGTCGCGCAGGAACGCCACCCATTTGCCGTCAGGCGATACCTGGGGCTGGAAGCAGGTCTGACCCTTCTTGGTGAAGCGGGTCTCCTTGGTTTCGTAGCTGAAGGTGAAGTATTTGTCTTCCTTGCGGACGAGTTCTGTCTTCCAGATAGCCCACTCGCCGTCGCGCTCGGCTGCGTAGTAGAGCGATTTGCCCTCCTCGCCGAAGCTGATTCCGCGCTCCTGTTCGGGAGTGTTGGTGATGCGGCGGGTGGTTTTCTGATCCGGGGCGATCACATACACGTCGCCGTGGGCAACCACCGCGATCTCCTTGCCGTTCGGGCTGACAGCCAGCTCTCTTGCCCCATCGGAAATGTTCCTGAGGATCTTTTCACGCTCGTCGCTGTCTTTACGGACGGTGATGGCGACCTTGACCGGCTGCTCGCCGGGAACGCAGGTGTACAGTTCGCCGTTATACGAGAAAGCGAGAACGCCGGTCTGCGAGATGGAAAGGTTGCGCACCGGGTGAGTGGGGAGGTCGGTGACCTGGTCGATCACTTCCGGGGCGTTAAGGATGGCGTGCCAGACGTTGAAGTTGCCGCTCTTCTCGCTGAGGTAGTAGAACTCGCGGCCGTCCCTTGTGAAGACGGGATTGCGGTCTTCGCCCTCGAAGGTGGTCAGTTTCTGATACTGGTTTTTCTTCGGGAGATACTTCCAGATATCGCGTGTGACTGACGAGGTGTGGTGCTTGCGGAGAGGATCTTCGTAGCCCTTGTAATCTTCGTAAAGGATGATGCCGTTGGAATTGACGGAAACGTTGCTCATAGTGATCGAGCTCACCAGGCTGACCTTTCCGGTTTTGAGGCTGACGGTGTACAGCTGGGGATCTCCGGGGAAACCGTCATAGGCGGGGTCTGTCTGTATGAGGGCCTGGAAATACACGAGGCCGTCTTCGGAAACCGCCAGCGGAGTTTCGGCGCCGGCATAGGTCGTGAGGCGTTTTGCCTGTCCTCCCTCCGCGGGAACGACCCAGATGTCTTTCGAGAGTTCACGCACGGAACTGAACACTATCTGCTTGCCGTCCGGAGTCCAGAGGGGATCCGAATCGTAAGCGGGGTTTGCCGTAATCTGCCTGGCTTCTCCGCCGGCGCTGGGCACCGTGAAGATGTCTCCCTGATAGCTGAAGGCTATTGTGTTGCCGTCCGGAGAAATGGCGCTCTTGCGGAGCCAGAGGGGATTGTCCTGTGCGAACATCGCCGCGCACACGAGCGCGGCTGCAATGAATGTGAATACTCGTTTCATATTTTGTGATTTTTCGTTTCCAATTCCTACAAATATACCAAATTGCGACCTTATTGCAAAATTTCTCAGAAATCCGTATTTTTGTCGGCTCGATAGAGAAATTAAAAAATCAATAATATGGCAAAAGCAAACAACAAGGAGGAAAAACTCCAGAAGGAAGAAATGGCCGCCACCATCTCGCAGGCGGAAGTGTTTTACAATGAACATAAGAAGACCATTTGGGGCGTGATTATCTGCGTCCTCGCAGTTGGCCTTATCATTCTTGGTTACAGCAAGTTCATTTACGCTCCCGCAGCGAAAGAGGCTCAGGAGGCCGCTTTCCCCGCAGAGATGAGTTTCCAGCAGGGTGAGTTCGAGCTCGCTCTTAACGGCGACGGAAACTTCCTCGGCTTCGCCCAGATAGTGGACGAGTACGGTGCAAAGGCAGGAAAGGCCGTGTATCTCTATGCCGGCGTGTGCAACGCTCAGCTCGGCAACTGGGAAGAGGCTCTCTCTTATCTTAAGAAGTATAACGGCAAGGATCCCATCCTGGCAGCACGCGGCCTCGCTCTCCAGGGCGACTGCTATGCAGCTCTCGAGGATTACGGCAAGGCTGTTAAGCTTTATGAGAAGGCAGCTGCCCAGGCCGACAATATGTTTGCCGCCTCTTATCTTGTGAAGGCCGGCCAGGTCTACCTCCAGCTTGGAGAGAACGCCAAGGCACTCAAGGCTTTCGAAACCGTCAAGGACAAGTATCCCCAGAGCATCGAGGGATATGATATCGACAAATACATCAACCTCGCAAAATAAGTTTTATGGGAAGAGCGTTTGAGTTCCGCAAGGAGCGTAAGCTGAAGAGGTGGGGTCATATGGCCCGCACCTTCACCAAACTTGGAAAGGAAATCACCATCGCAGTAAAGCAGGGAGGTCCGGACGTCACCGGCAACCCCCGTCTTCGCGCCCTTATGGCTGAAGCCCGCTCGGAGCAGATGCCGAAGGAAAACATCGAGCGTGCCATCAAGAAGGCCACCGAAAGCAAGCAGGGCGATTTCAAGGAGATCATCTACGAAGGTTTCGGCCCGTTCGGTATCGCTTACCTGGTAGAGACCGCCACGGACAACAACACCCGTACGGTGGCGAATGTCCGCAGCTATTTCAACAAATGCGGCGGTTCCCTCGGCACCAACGGCAGCGTGGCCTTTATGTTCGACCGCAAGTGCACCTTCCGCGTGAAGGAGAAGGACGGAATCGACCTCGAGGAACTTGAGCTCGAACTTATCGACTACGGTGTGGAAGAGCTCTTCGAGCAGACCGAGGTGGACAAGGATGACAACGAAACGAAGGTCATCTGCATCTACGGCGAGCCCACTTCCTACGGCGCCATCCAGAAGTACATCGAGGAGAACGGCTTCGAACTCATCTCCGGAGGTTTCGAGCAGATCCCGAACGTGGATCTGAAAGATGTGACTCCCGAGCAGAGGTCGACCCTCGACAAGCTCACGGGCCTGCTGGAAGACGACGAGGACGTCACCAACGTCTATACCACAATGAAACCGGCTGACGAATAGGCCGGTTTCCTTTTTTTAAGACCACGTAATATGCAATACAAGAGGAGTATAATAATCACGGGCGGAGCCGGCTTCATCGGTTCGCACGTGGTCCGTCTTTTCGTGAACAAGTATCCGGATTACCGCATCATCAATCTGGACAAGCTTACGTACGCGGGTAATCTCGCGAATCTGAAAGACATCGAGGACAAACCCAACTACCGCTTCGTCAGGATGGACATCTGCGATTTCGAAGGTGTTCTCAAGCTGATGCAGGAGGAGAAGGTAGACGGCATCATCCATCTGGCAGCCGAGTCCCACGTGGACCGCTCGATCAAGGATCCTTTCACCTTCGCCCAGACCAACGTGATGGGTACGCTGTCCTTATTGCAGGCCGCGAAGGCTTACTGGAACGGCGAGTGGGAAGGGAAGAGGTTCTACCATATCTCGACCGACGAGGTGTATGGCGCCCTGGAGATGACTCATCCCGAGGGAATCGAACCTCCGTTCACGACCAAGGCTTCCAGCGGCGAGCATCATCTCGCTTACGGCGAGAAGTTCTTCACCGAGGACCTGAAGTACCAGCCGCATTCCCCCTATTCTGCCGCGAAGGCTTCGTCCGACCATTTCGTCCGCGCGTTCCACGACACTTTCGGAATGCCCACCATCGTGACGAACTGTTCGAACAACTACGGCCCCTATCAGTTCCCGGAGAAGCTTATCCCTCTGTTCATCAACAACATACGTCATCGTATACCCCTTCCGGTTTACGGTAAGGGCGAGAACGTGCGAGACTGGCTCTACGTCGAAGACCACGCCCGTGCAATCGACCTCATCTTCCATAAGGGCACCATCGCCGAGACCTACAACATCGGCGGTTTCAACGAGTGGAAGAACATAGACATAATCAAGGTGCTCATCAGCACGGTCGACCGTCTGCTCGGACGTAAGCCCGGCGAGGATATGGACCTGATCACCTATGTGACCGACCGCGCCGGACACGATCTGAGGTATGCGATTGACTCCTCGAAACTCCAGCGTGAACTCGGCTGGGAGCCTTCGCTCCAGTTCGAGGAGGGAATCGAGAAGACGGTACGCTGGTATCTGGACAACCAGGCGTGGATGGACAACGTCACTTCCGGCGACTACCAGAAGTACTACGAAGATATGTACAAGGGAAGGTAATTACACCAATCCCTGATCCATCATTGCGGTCGCGACTTTCATAAAGCCGGCGACATTAGCTCCGCGGACATAGTCGATGTATCCGTCGGGATCCGTGCCGTACTTGAGGCAGTTGGCGTGGATGTCCGACATAATGCGACGGAGATAATTGTCCACTTCTTCCGCAGTCCATTTCTGGCGCATTGAATTCTGGCTCATCTCGAGGCCGGAAGTGGCCACACCGCCTGCGTTCGAAGCCTTGCCAGGCGAGTAGAGCAGCTTGTGCTTCTTGAAGATCTCTATCGCTTCGGGGGTGGAAGGCATATTCGCGCCTTCAGCCACACACCAGCAGCCGTTGTCGACCAACTTCCGGGCGTCTGCCGCCTCGATTTCGTTCTGGGTTGCGCAAGGAAGGGCTATGTCGCACTTGATTTTCCAAGGGCGCTCGCCGGGATAATATGTCGCTGTGGGATATTTCTGGGCGTATTCGCTGATACGGCCGCGCTTGACGTTCTTCAGGAACAGCACGTACTCGAGCTTTTCTTCGGTGAGGCCGTCGGGATCGTAGACAAAACCGTCGCTGTCCGAGAGGGTAACGACCTTGGCTCCCAGCCTCATTGCCTTCTGGGCAGCATACTGGGCTACGTTTCCGGCGCCGGAGATAAGGACAGTCTGGCCCTTGAAGCTCTTGCCGCGGGTCGCGAGCATCTGTTCAGCGAAGTAGCACAGTCCATAGCCGGTCGCTTCCGGTCTGATGAGGCTTCCGCCCCACGTCTGGCCCTTGCCCGTGAGGGTGCCGGTGAACTCGTCGCGCAGCCTCTTGTACTGGCCGAACATATAGCCGATTTCTCGTCCGCCGACTCCGATATCGCCTGCAGGGACGTCAGTGTCCGGGCCTATGTGCCTCTGAAGCTCGGTCATAAAGCTCTGGCAGAAGCGCATCACCTCGGCGTCGGACTTGCCGCGCGGGCTGAAGTCCGAACCGCCCTTGGCGCCGCCCATAGGCAGGGTGGTAAGAGCGTTTTTGAAGGTCTGTTCGAATGCGAGGAACTTCATTATGCTGAGGTTCACGCTGGCGTGGAAACGGATGCCGCCTTTGTAGGGACCGATGGCGCTGTTCATCTGCACGCGGAAACCGCGGTTGATACGCACTTCGCCTTCATCGTCCATCCAGGGGACGCGGAACATTATCACGCGCTCGGGCTCCACCATCCTCTCCATAATCTTGGCATCGAGGAAATGGGGATAGGCCTCGAGGGTGGGAGCCACCGCCTCAAGGACTTCCTTGACTGCCTGGTGGAACTCGGATTCACCGGGGTTTTTGGCGATAAGCTCGCCCATAAACTCCTTCACATACTTTTCGGTAAACGCTGACATAACTAATCTACTATATAATAAGTAACTACATTCACGACTCTGACCGTCTTGATCCACGGGGTATTGGAATCACGGTCGCTGATGCTGAAAGTGCCCTGGCTGGCCGTCTTGATCTTGCCGAGACGGCTGCGCGAATCTTGGGCGAACTTCTGTCCGACGGCCCTCGCGTTCTTGGTCGCCTCCTCCACCATAGCGGGCTTGATGTCGTTGAGCGACTCGTAGGAATAACGGATTTCGGTGTTCCAATCGTTCACGAGGAGCACTCCCTTCTCTATAAGCTTATTCTGATTGGCAATCAGATCGCGCACCTTGTCCACATTCGCGGAGCATACCGTCATAACGCTCTTGATGATGTATCTCATCGCACGGTCGTTGTTATAAGTATCGGTGCGGGAATCGGAAACGTCGATCGAACTAAGGGAGATTTCCGCGTCCTGTATTCCTCCATCCTTGAGGAAGGATCGGATAATGGAATTCTGCCTTTCCATCTCTTTGTAGACGGAGGCGAAATCATTTCCTGCCACCCTGATAACAAGCGGCCATATGACCTTGTCCGCCTGGACCTCCCTTTCGCAGAGGCCCTTGACGGTCACGGTCCTGTCGTAGGACTTGAGTTTCGCTACTGCTGTGGGGATCATAGCTCCGAGAACAATAAGGCCGATCATCACGAACAGACCGGACCAGACGCGCGCCTTGCATGAACCATTTTCAGCTGCCATAGAGATAAGTTTTTGATTAAACCAATTTCAAATATACTTATTAATTTCTAACTTTGGCGCTATGGCAGACAATTATCTGGAGAAAAGACAGGACGAAATATCGCACGCCGCGACAGTTTCGAACAGGCCCACCCTCGAGACCCTCATCAGGCGCAACCGCAGCGTACGCGGCTTCGATCAGAGCTATGTGGTCCATCCCCGTCAGCTCAGCGCGATGATAGCGGTGAACCCGAAGGTGGCCTCGTCCGTGAATCAGCAGGCCCTCAGGTTCCATATGGTCACCAAAGGCCCCGAGGCGGACGAGGTGAACCGCCACATCAAGATGGGACGCGCGCTTCCCGAGCTGCATCTCCCGTTCCCCGGCACGGAGCCGGAGGCGTTCATAGTCGTCTGCACGACCAAGCCGGAGAATCCCGGACTCCTCATCGACCTTGGCATTTCTGTGCAGACTATGCTGCTCAAGGCCGTGGATATGGGCCTTAACGGGCTGATTATCCGCAACTTCGATCACGCCGCGCTGCAGGCGGGGCTTGGTCTGCCGCTCGAACCGATATGCGTCGTGGCCGTGGGCAAAAGCGCCGAAAAGATAGAGCTGGTGGAGATCAAGGCCGGCGAGTCGATCAAGTACTACCGCGAGAACGGAGTGCATTACGTTCCCAAAATCAGAGTTGAAGACATCATTATCTAGATATGCAGATTTCACAGAGAGCTGACAATATGCCGAGCTCGCCTATACGCAAGCTCGCCAAATATGCAGACGCCGCCAAGCGCAACGGCATCCACGTCTACCATCTGAACATCGGCCAGCCGGACATCAAGACGCCCGAGTGCGCGCTTGAGGCAGTCCGTAACCTCGACCGTTCCATCCTGGAGTACAGCCCCTCGCAGGGATACAAGGCGCTCCGCACCAAGATGGTCAGCTATTATGCCAACTACGGAATAGACCTCAGCCCGGACGAAATCATCATCACCGCCGGCGGCTCCGAGGCCGTGATGTTTGCATATATGGCCTGCCTCAACCCTGGCGATGAGATCATCGTCACGGACCCGTCGTACGCTAACTATATGGCCTTCGCCATCAGCTGCGGCGCTGTGGTCAAGTCCGTGAAAACCAGCATAGAAGACGGTTTTAAACTCCCGCCTATGGAGAAGTTCGAGGAGCAGATCACCGAGAAGACCAAGGCCATCCTGATCTGCAATCCGAACAACCCGACGGGCTATCTTTACAGCAAGAAGGAGATGATGCGCCTGCGCGACCTCGTGAAGAAATACAACCTGTATCTTCTCAGCGACGAGGTTTACCGCGAATTCATCTACACAAAGGCCCCGTACATCAGCGCCTGCCACCTCGAGGGCATTGAGGAGAATGTGGTGCTTATCGACTCCGTGAGCAAACGCTACAGCGAGTGCGGCATCCGCATCGGCGCCCTGATCACGAAGAACAAAGCCGTGCGCGAAGCGGTGATGAAGTTCTGCCAGGCGCGCCTCAGCCCGCCGCTTGTGGGCCAGATCATTGCCGAAGCCAGCCTCAGCACCCCTCAGGAGTATATGGACGAAGTGTACGACGAGTACCTCAGCAGGCGTAATTTCCTCATCAACGGCCTCAATAAGATTCCGGGAGTGTTTTCACCCACTCCTATGGGAGCTTTCTACACTATGGTCCAGCTGCCGGTGGACGACGCGGAAAAATTCTGCATCTGGTGCCTGACCGATTTCAACTACGAAGGACAGACCGTGATGATGGCTCCCGGTTCGGGCTTCTATACTAACCCCGAAGACGGCCGCAACCAGGTCCGTATGGCCTATGTCCTTAACAAAGAAGACCTTGGAAAAGCACTGGTCGTGCTCGCCAAGGCCCTCGAAGCGTATAATTCGGGAGAATAACTAGCTCTTGGGTATCTGTCCCTCCGGCAAACCGAACACTCGCGAGAGTTGTTTCGGCGTGGTCTTGCGAATGGGGCGCACACCTTCCGCAAAATGGGGCGCCAAACTGCTATCTCATTCCTTTCAGCCGTTGCTGGAGGGAGCCGTCGAGGGCCATTTTCATCATCTTTTGTGAGCCTTCGAATTGTTTGATGAGGCGGTTCACATCGGCGAGGGAAGTGCCCGAGCCGGCGGCGATGCGGCGACGGCGTGAGCCGTTGAGGACTTCCGGGTGCTCGCGCTCGTAGGGAGTCATACTCTTGATGATGGCTTCAGTGCTCTTGAAGGCCTTGTCGTTGTCGATATCCACATCCTTCATCGCGTTGCCAACCCCAGGAATCATTCCGGCAAGTTCCTTGATGTCGCCCATCTTGCGGACCTGCTGGATCTGGTCGTAGTAGTCGTTGAAGTTGAACTTGCCCTTGGCGACCTTTTTCTTGATCTCGCGGGCCTGTTTTTCGTCGAACTGCTCCTGAGCCCTTTCCACGAGGGATACCACGTCGCCCATACCGAGGATGCGGTCGGGGTGGAACACGTCGATAGCCTCCATCTTCTCGCCGGTGCTCACGAACTTCACCGGCTTGCCGCTGACCGCCTTCACCGAAAGGGCGGCTCCGCCGCGGGTGTCGCCGTCGAGTTTGGTAAGGACTATTCCGTCGTAGTCGATGGCCTCGTTGAAGGCCGTGGCGCTAAGAACTGCGTCCTGACCGGTCATAGCGTCCACCACGAAGAGGGTCTCGCTGGGGCTGCAGGCCTTGTGCATAGCACGGATTTCATCCATAAGTTCCTGGTCCACGGCGAGGCGGCCGGCGGTATCCACTATCACCGCATCGTAATTGCGGCCTTCGGCTATCGCGGCACGGGCCACCTTCACGGGGTCGGACTCGCCGTCGATCGAGAAGACGGGAAGACCTATGCCTTCGGCCAGGGTCTTCAGCTGCTCGATCGCGGCCGGACGGAAGGTGTCGCACGCCGCGAGGAGTACCTTTTTACCCTTCTTTTTCAGCCATAGACCGAACTTGGCAGTGAATGTGGTCTTACCGGAACCGTTGAGACCGGCGATCAGCACCACAGCTGGAGAACCCTTTAGATTGATGTCCGAAGCCTCGCTGCCCATAAACTCCACGAGTTCGTCGTGGACGATCTTGACCATCATCTGCTGGGGCTTGACCGCCGTGAGCACGTTCTGGCCGAGCGCCTTCTTCTTGACGTTGTCGCAGAACTCCTTTGCCACCTTGTAAGACACATCGGCGTCGAGCAGGGCCCGGCGGACGTCTTTCAGGGTCTCGGAAATGTTGATCTCGGTGATTTTGCCTTCACCTTTGAGTATCTTGAATGAGCGCTCCAGTCTTTCGCTGAGGTTTTCGAACATAGTATTTTCTTTTATCGAGTCGCAAATTTACACAAATTCTGATTAAATTTGAGACTGATTATGAAAAGGCTCGCCATCATCATCCTGCTTCTTGCGTGCAGCGTCGCAGCCCTCGCCCAGACCAAATTCTTCACGGGCTCGGGCCTCGGCTACGTCTTCGACAACCACGAATTCGCCCCTTCCGGCGGCCAGTACATCCCTTCGGAGACCATTCACTTCGTGAGGGTGAGCAACGTCTTCGGCTGGGAGTTCCCGCAGAGCGACAATGTTTCGCACAAGGTCGTCTTCGGGGTGGATATGGTCAAGCAGATGGGAACCGAGGTGGAGGCTCTCAAGGATATAGTCGCAGACGTCCCCATCTATTACCAGGCTTCTTCGGACGACGGGGAGAAAGCGTTCTGCGCTGCGGTGGGCTCTTTCCCCAGGCGTTTCGTCAGGGGCGCCTACAGTGAGGCGCTGATGAGCGAGGAAACGATGGAAACCGACTTCAACCTGGACGGTATGTACCTGTCCTATGGCAAGGGAGCGTTCTTCACTGAGCTCGCCCTCGACTGGATGGGCAAATACGGCAACACCCGTAAGGAGCGCTTCCAGATCCTCAGCTACGGCGCGTGGGATGTCGCGGGCGTCTTCTCTTTCGGCTGGGCCGGCAGTTTTTATCACTATGCAGGAAGTGTCGCGGCTCCTGGCGTCGTGGACAATCACCACCTCCAGGTTTTCGGGAAGGTGGCTTTAGCGCCGCTGGGTGATGACAGCGAACTAAGCCTGAAGCTCAGCGGAATAGCGAGCTATCAGAGAGACCGGCTCCGGGACGACCTCCGTCTGCCGTACGGCGGGGAAGCGGAAGCCCTTTTCCGCTGGAAGAGTCTCGGCGTACGCAATGTAACTGCGTACACCGGAGATATGGTTCCGTTCTACCGTGACCTCGACTCCGCCGGCAATATGTACGGAGATATGCTCTACCGCGGTTCCAAGTTCTACAAAGGCTTCTACGACCTTGCCGAGCTCTACTGGATGCCGCGTATCACCAAAAAGCTCGACCTCAAGGTGAGCTTCCGTTTCCACTACGGCGCCGCCGGCTTCCTCGGCTCGGAGCAGCGCGTCGCCCTCGTATTCGACATATGAAAAAAACCGCTCTATACCTTCTAGCGTGTGCGGCCCTGGTCGCATCCGCCTGCCAGCCGCGCACCGGCACAATCCATATCATCACAACCAACGACGTGCACGGCGCGTGGTTCGACAGTACCTATGTCGGAGGCCGCCAGGTCGCCAGCCTGATGGCAGTGAACCACTATGTGGACAGCATCCGCGCCGCAGTGGGCAAGTCCAACGTGCTGCTGCTCGATGCGGGCGACTGCCTTCAGGGCGACAACGCGGCCTTCGTCTACAACTATGTGGACACGCTCGGCGACCATCTCTTCGTGCGCCTTGCGGACTATATGCACTACGATGCGATAGTCGTGGGCAACCACGACGTGGAGACAGGCCATCAGGTCTACGACAGGGTCAGCGCCCAGCTCGCGGCCCACGGCATCCCGTTCCTGGCCGGCAACGCGCTCAAGGCGGACGGTAAACCCTACTGGCCGGAATATGCGGTTTTCAAAAGGGGAGGATTGAAGATACTCGTTCTCGGTTACACAAACGCGAATATGGCGGCCTGGCTGGATGAAAGCATATGGTCGGGAATACATTTCATCTCGCTGGTGCCCTTCGTACAGGAGAGGGTCGATGCGCTGAAGGCGGAGATCAAACCGGATGTCACGATAGTGGCTGTGCACAGCGGAGTGGGCGCTGGCGATGGCGAGGTGCTTGAATCTCAAGGACTTGACCTCTTCAAGAGCCTGCGCGGAGTGGATCTTGTCGTTACCGCGCACGACCATCGCCCGAGGATGGAATCTGCAGACAGTATAGCGCTGGTCAATTCCGGTTCCAAGGCTAACAATTTCACCCATACGGTCATCACGGTCGCGGATGACGGCAGCAAGACCATCACTCCTTCGATAGTGAAAGTGGATAAAGCCAAGGCCGATCCCGCGATGCGCGCCGCGTTTGCGGATGATTTCCGTGACGTGAAGCAGTTCACGACTATGGAGGTGGGCTCGATTGCCGAACCTATGCTCACCCGCGAGTCCTTTGCCGGCCGCTGCTTTTACATAGACTTCATCCACTTCATCGAACGGAATTTCTCCGGAGCGGACATCTCTTTCGCGGCGCCTCTGTCGTTCAATAAAAAGGTTGATGCGGGTACGATAATCTTCAACGACCTGTTCACGATGTATCCGTTCGAGAACACACTCACGGTGATGAGGCTGACGGGCAGCGAAGTCCGTAACTATCTGGAGTATTCCTACGACAAATGGATACAGACCTGGAAACCCGGCGGGCACGTCTTCAATATGAGCAACCGCCCGGATGCACGCTACTCGCAGGGGAGATGGTCATTCAACAATCCGAGCTACAACTTCGACAGCGCTTCCGGAATCAACTACACCGTGGATATCACAAAACCCTTCGGCAAGAGGGTGGCGATCAGTTCTATGGCCGACGGAAGCCGTTTCGATCCGGATGCGGAATACACCGTGGCTATGACCTCGTACCGCGCAGCGGGAGGCGGTGACCTTCTGTTCAAAGGCGCGGGGCTTGCCCGTGAAGAGCTCGACGGGCGCACGGTAGGCACTTTCCCCGAGATACGCGACCTTATCTTCCGCTACTTTATGATCCACGATGTCGCGGATCCGAAGATGCTGGAAAATCCCCGGGAGACGATGGACGACTCGCGTGTTCTGCTCGGCGACTGGAAGTTCATTCCGGAAACCGCAGCAAAAAAGGCCATATCCGAAGATATGACCTTGATGTTCGGGAATTAATCCAATTCTTCAAGCCAAAGGCTCGCACTCGCGTCAGTCGGCATCAGCCAGGCGCGAGGGGAGAGGCTTATGTCCATAACCTTCGGGCCGCAGGGGCTGCAGGAGCGCTTGAACTGCTGGCTGAAGAAGCGCTTGAGGAATATCTTGAACCACTTTCTGACTGTCTCTTTGTCGTAAGTGCCTGCGAAAACCAGGCTTGCAGCCGACAGAATAACCTTGGGCGATTCGCCGTGGCAGACGTGCAACAGGAAGAAATCGTGAAGTTCATAGGGCCCGATGATGCCTTCCGTGGGCTGCGAGCCGGGAAGGAGCTCGGGCGAAACGGGCGTGTCGAGGATGTCGAGCAGCGCGGCTTCGCAGGGATGACCCTTGGCCAGCATACGGACTATAGCCCTGATAAGGGTCTTCGGCACTCCGGAGTTGACGCCGTACATACTCATATGGTCACCGTTGTAGGTGCACCAGCCGAGCGCGATTTCGGAAAGGTCTCCCGTGCCCACGACTATTCCGCCGACTTTATTGCTCAGGTCCATCAGCACCTGGGTGCGTTCGCGGGCCTGGGCGTTCTCGAAGGTGACGTCGTGGTTGGAAGGATCCTGGCCTATGTCCTTGAAATGCTGGGTGACGGCATCGCCTATTCCTATCTCCATTGCTGTGATTCCGAGTTTTTCCATCAGAATCCACGCGTTCGATTTAGTCCTGTCCGATGTGCCGAAGCAGGGCATAGTCACACCGTAGATTCCCTTGCGGTCGTATCCCAGCCTGTCGAAGGCCTCGCAGATGACGAGCAGGGCGAGCGTACTGTCCAGTCCGCCGGAAACGCCGATAACGCATTTGCTGCAGTGGATATGCTCCAGACGGCTCATTAGAGCGGTGACCTGAATGTCGAATATTTCGCGGTTGGCGTCTTCCGGAAGTGACGGTTCTGCTGAAGGCTGTCGCTCCAGGTTGAATTCCGCGGAAATCCAGCTTGACGTGCTCTGGAATCTTTTGTTCTCCGCGAGCATCACCCCATTCTGGTAAATCAGGGAAGATCCTGCCCAGACATAGTCGTCAGTGGATTCGCCGTAGCCGTTGCAGCAAAAGACATTGCAACCGGGCAGCGCCTGCAGAAGGGCCTTGCGGCGGTCGTGCTTGCCGGCTATCTCGAAAGAAGCGGCGAGGCGGATGGTGAGGACGGATTCGGAAGTCGTCTTCAGGTCGTCGCCGACAATAACGCTGAAAGTGAATTCCCCGACATTGAACGCCTGGGATGACTCGCCGGCCTGGAACCAGCGTGATTCCTCGGGCGAGATGGAGGTCTTTGCCGCCGTCCCGATTATCTTGCCTCCGCGGATTACGAGAGCGGCGTCTAGAAGTTTGCCTTCCGAGGCCACGGGGCAGCCGACCACCAGAGTCTGCGTGAGACCCGCCGTCTCCGAAAGGAGTCTGCGGACTCCGCTTTCCGCCTTGCTGATCAAGGCCTTCTGGAGGAAAAGATCCCCGCAGGTGTAGCCGGTTACGGCAAGTTCGGGAAAAACTATCAGGCCGGGGTCGCTATTCGCGGCAATTTCTTTGCTGAGCCTTACTATCTCTGTGACATTCCAGTCGACGTCTGCGACCTTTACTTTCGGGGTCGCTGCCGCTACTTTAAGAGCTTTCATACAATTGCAAAGTTAAGCAAAATTGGCTATTTTTGTGTTGTATGAACGAACTGCACTGGTACATAGCCCGCACACGCTCCTGCCAGGATAAAAAAGTGGCTGAGGCCCTGTCTGCAATGGGGTATGAGGTGTATGTGGCCGTGCGCCGGGAGGTCCGTCAGTGGTCGGACCGCAAGAAGGTGGCGGATCGTCTTCTTATCCCGCGTACAGTGTTCGTTCACTGCACCGATCAGGATCGCCGCAAGGCTCTGATAGATGTGCGTTACATCACTCACTTCCTCACTCAGTCTCCGGGCTCCTATAAGATCGCGGTAGTCCCGGACAAGCAGATGGAAGATTTCATCGCTATGGTGGACAGCGCCAACGGGGAAGTGACCGTCACGGAGCGCCAGCTCCGGCCCGGCGATATGGTCAGGGTCAAGGACGGTGCGCTGGAAGGCAGGATAGTGGAGCTGGTGAGCGTGGACGGCAAGGACTGCCTGGTCGTGAGACTGCCCCTTCTCGGCACGGCCTGCATCCAAATCGACAGGAAATCGGTGGAATTGTTAAAGAAATAGGAAAAATACTTATATTTGTAGGGTATGATAGACGATCTCCGGAAAGATATCGAACGGTTGATTTCTCTGTACGAAACGGAGAAGCATCGCGGCGACGAGCTCGCCGCAAAGCTCGTTGTCAAGGAGTCGGAGGTGGTCAAATACAAACAGCAGATAACTGAATTGACAAAACAGATAGACCGGTACAAACTCGCTGGAGCCTTCACTGCGGAGGGAGACAAAGCCGCCGCAAAGGAGAGGATAGACAAGCTCATCAGAGAGATTGACAAATGTATCCGTCTGATCGCCAACTAGTATGCCAGCCCAGACCAAACACAGCATCACCCTTAAGATAGCCGGCAAGGAGTATTCCTTGGTGGCCACTCAAGAGTCGGAGCACTATATGCGTATGGCAGCGGACAAGATAAACGCGATGCTGGCAGATTACGACACACGTTATCCGGACCAGACCCTGGCGGACAAACTCGTGTTCGTGGCGCTGACGAATACAATCTCTATGCTGGTGGCGAAGAAAGGCCTCGCGCAGAATACCGATGAAACAGCCAAACTCGAGAAGGAGTTGAAGGCCTATCTGAACAAAATAGAGACTAACCGTTAGTTCCTCCTTGCTCTAACAAACAAGTTCTACGGAACCGGGTAAGTTCTCGCCGTCGATAGCACGCCTGCCGCGAGCAGGAAGCCTGAACCGGGAGGCCCCCAAATCTTTCTTTATGAAAGTTTCAGCCAAGGACTAACGGTCTTTTACAAAACAGTATCTGCAATTGTTTTTGCAGGTGCTGTTTTTTGTTTGACATTTTGACACGCTAACACAATATATACACAACAGTATGGTACTTTACCTTATCATCGCAGCCGTCGCAGGCGCAGTCCTGTCCCTGGCAATTTACATAGGGGCTACCCGTATCGTCAGCAAAGGACGCGGGGACGCCATCATACAGAAAGCAACCCTCGAGGCCGAGTCGCTCAAGCAGAAAAAGATGCTCGAAGCGAAGGAGCACTTCCTCCAGCTCAAGGAAGAGTATGAGGCCAAGGTAAGCGAGAAAAACAACCAGCTCCGCGACCGCGAGAACAATGTCCGCGCGAAGGAGACCCAGCTGAATCAGATGCAGTCCGAGCTCGGACGCCGTCAGCACGACCTCGATTCCCAGAAAGGACAGCTGAACGCCCAGCGCGAGCAGCTCTCGAAAAAAGAGGCCGAATGCGCGGCCCTGACCGCCCAGGCCAACAAACAGCTCGAAACCGTGGCCGGTATGAGCGCGGAAGAAGCCAAGAAAATGCTCGTGGAGAATATGAAGGCTGAAGCTCGCAGCGAGGCCCTGTCATATATCAACGATACTATGGACGAAGCCCGTCTGAATGCGGCCAAGGAAGCGAAGCGCATAGTGATCAACACCATCCAGCGCACCGCCACGGAAACCGCAATCGAGAATGCCGTTACCACTTTCCCTATCGAGAACGACGAAGTCAAGGGCCGTATCATCGGACGCGAAGGACGCAACATCCGTGCGCTCGAGGCGGCGACCGGCGTGGAGATAGTCGTGGACGACACACCGGACACCATTCTGCTCTCTGGCTTTGATCCTGTTCGCAGGGAAGTGGCCCGCCTGGCGCTGCATCAGCTCGTCACCGACGGACGTATCCATCCCGCACGTATCGAAGAGGTGGTGGCGAAGGTGAGCAAGCAGCTCGAAGATGAAATCCTCGAGACCGGCAAGCGCACTTGCATAGACCTTGGAATCCACGGTATGAATCTCGAACTCGTACGCCTTATCGGCCGTATGAAATACCGTTCGTCTTACGGACAGAACCTTCTCCAGCACTCCCGCGAAGTGGCATCCATCGCCTCCATCTTCGCCGCTGAGCTCGGACTCAACCCGAAGATCGCGAAGAGGGCGGGTCTGCTTCACGATATCGGTAAGGTCAGCACTGAAGACGAAGAACTGCCGCACGCCCTTCTGGGAGCCAAACTCGCAGAGCAGTACAAGGAGCGTCCGGAGATCGTGAACGCCGTGGGTGCTCACCACGAAGAAATGGAGATGACTTCTATATATTCACCGCTGGTGCTGGTTGCCGATGCGATTTCAGGTGCACGTCCCGGCGCCCGCCGCGAGGTCATCGAGAGCTATATCAAGCGTCTCAAGGGTATGGAAGACCTTGCCGCCTCTTACAAGGGAGTTACAAAGTCCTACGCTATCCAGGCGGGCCGCGAGCTTCGCGTGATAGTGGGCGCAGACGAGATATCCGACGAACAGGCGGCCCGCCTCTCCACGGACATCGCACAGCGCATCCAGGACGAGATGACTTATCCCGGCCAGGTCAAGATCACTGTGATCAGGGAAACCAGATCGGTCGCTATCGCTAAATAGCGGCGATCATCTTTTCGAACAGGGCGGTCATCTTGCTGGTAGCTTGATTGGCCGCCT
>JAGAAF010000065.1 GCA_017615435.1 Bacteroidales bacterium | reverse complement strand
TCCTAAGATAAAATCGTCGTAAACCATATCGCCGTCCGTTAGATTGGACCCTGCAGGAACGATATCGTTGTAAGTTAGGTAACGGGTATCCAGATAAGCGTTGACAAACAGACCGCTCTGATTCTGACTGCGCCACTCAAGAGCGATCTTCGTAACAAGACCAGGGTTTATTCCCTTCTTCAACGGGAACACGTAACCGAACTCCGTGGGGAACCAGAGCTGATTCAAAAACTTCTCGAAGCCGGACTCCTGTGCGCTAACCTGCAGACTCGCAACCAGCAGCGCCGCTATTATAATCACTCGTTTCATATACTCTTCACTAAAAACGCCGCAAATATAATACTATTAATATTTACCCACCACCCCGTGGCACCCAAATCCCTAACACACAGTCACTTACAAAAACTCGACTCCGAAAAACGAGGAGCCGAGTTTAAGTAAATGGTTGAATATCAATAAGTTAGGCGCCACGCTTAATCCAATGAATCCACGAATTGCCGCATGCCTTCGGTGGCGACGGCGCGGATGTGCTGGAGGCGCGGGTCGTGGACGGGAACGTCCTTGGGGTCGATGATATAGACGGGCGCATCCGGGTTCGAATAGCGGTAGAGGCCGGCGGCGGGGTACACCTGGAGCGAGGTGCCGACAATCAGCACGATGTCGGCCTGCGCGACCAGGTCTATCGCCGCCTCCATCTTCGGGACCGCCTCGCCGAAGAACACTATGTGTGGCCTGTACTGCGCTCCGTTGGGGGCAAGGTCGCCGAGCGAGATGCGTTCGTAGCCGCAGTCCACCACATAGCGCTCGCTGAAGCCGTCGAAATCGTTGCAGGTGTTCTCGGGGCGGATCTTGGTGACCTCGCCGTGGAGATGCACCACGTGCGTGCTGCCCGCGCGTTCGTGGAGATTGTCCACGTTCTGCGTGATCACGTCCACGTGGAACCTGTCCTCCAGCTGCGCAATCAGCCTGTGCGCTTCGTTGGGCTGGATGTCGCGAAGGTGCTCGCGCTGCATATTGTAGAAATCAAGCACGAGTCCGGGGTTGCGCGCCCATCCTTCGGCGGAGGCAACCTCCATAGGGTCGTAGTTATCCCAGAGTCCGCCGTTGTCGCGATAGGTCGAAAGGCCGCTTTCGGCGCTCACGCCCGCGCCAGTCAGTACTGCTATTCGTTTCTTCATATGCACAAATATAATTATCTTTGTGAAGATATGGTCAAACTCACGACACCCGTTGCAACTCCAAAGCTTCCTTTTGGCATCAGCCTGAAGGATAAGGTCGCCGTGCTGGGCAGCTGCCTGTGCGACGAGCTGGGCGCGAAGTTCGCCGACGCGGGCTTCGATGTGATAACCAATCCGTTCGGGACTCTATACAATCCCCTGTCGATAGAGAACGCCATCAGAAGGCTTGACTCGGCGCAGCCATATACGGAGAAGGACTGCGTGGAGATGGGCGCCGGCGCCGGACTCGTCTGCTCTTTCGAGCACTACACGAAGTTCGCACGCCCCACCGCAGACGAGTTCCTCGCCGGCGCGAATGCAGCGCTGGCCCAGGCGGCCGAAAAATGGCGGTCCGCCAACACGGTAGTAGTCAGCCTTTACACGGCGTGCGTGTGGGAGCACGACGGCCGTGTGGTGGCGAACTGCCTCAAACGGCCGGCAGGCGAATTCACGCGCCGAATGCTGTCCGTGGACGAAGTCAAAACGGCCGTGGACCGTGTCGAGAAAGCGCATCCGGACAAGCGTTTCCTATGGATGGTCTGCCCGATTCGGCAGGCCGGCGATCTGCGCGAAAACGCCCTCAGCAAGGCTACGCTGCACCTCGGGCTCGCCGATACCGCGTACTTCCCCGCCTATGAGATAGTCCACGACGAGCTTCGCGACTACCGTTTCTATGCCGACGACCTCGTGCATCCCGGCGCGACCGCCGTGCAGATCCTATGGGAACGGCTGATCGATGCCGTCGACCCTGAAGAGCGCGATGAGATAGCTGAAAACGAGCACCAGTCGAAAACCCTGAAACACCGCCCTATCAGATAATGTCGGAAGAATTGAACCTTGTGCGCGATCTTGCCGTCATTCTGGTGTCGGCGGGCGTGTTCGCGATTATTTCCAAGGCTCTCAAGCAGCCTTTGATACTCGGCTACATCCTGGCCGGGTTCCTCGTTGGCCCGAATATCGATTTCTTCCCCGGCATATCCAGCCAGGAGGCTGTGAACCAGTGGTCCGAGATCGGCGTTATTTTTTTAATGTTCGCCCTGGGTCTGGAATTCAGCTTTAAAAAATTATTGAAAGTCGGAAGTTCAGCCCTTGTGACGGCGGGGACGAAATTTCTCGGGGTATTCATACTCGGTTTCATAGTGGGACAGGCGCTGTCGTGGTCGACTATGGAGAGCGTGTTCCTGGCAGGACTTCTGTCAATGTCTTCCACCACCGTAGTGCTCAAATCTTTCGAAGAGATGGGGCTGAAAAATAAACCTTACGCCGGAATGGTGTTCGGCACGCTGGTGGTCGAAGACCTGATCGCCATCCTCCTGATGGTGCTCCTCTCGACTATGGCCGTATCCAACAAGTTCGCCGGCGGCGAGATGCTCTTCAACCTGGGCAAGCTGGCGTTCTTCCTGATACTGTGGTTCCTGGTAGGCATCTATGTGATCCCGACGCTGCTCAAGCGGGCAAAACGCTGGATCAACGACGAGATCCTGCTTGTCGTGTGCATAGGCCTGTGCTTCGGTATGGTCACGCTTGCATCGGCGGTAGGCTTCTCCTCAGCGCTTGGAGCCTTCGTTATGGGTTCGATACTCGCGGAGACGATTGAGAGCGAGCATATAATGAAGATAGTCAGCCCGATCAAGGACTTGTTCGGCGCCATCTTCTTCGTGTCGGTGGGTATGATGATTTCGCCGGCCGTGATAGGAAAATACTGGTACATCATCCTGATACTGGTTCTGGTCGTCTACCTGACTCACATCGCGTTCTCGGCCGCAGGTATCATTCTGACCGGAAAGGGTCTGGAGAATGGCGTACACACTGGCTTCAGTCTGGCGCAACTCGGCGAGTTCGGTTTCATCATCGCGAGCGTGGGCGTCAGCCTTGGCGTTATGCGCGACTTCATTTACCCTATCATCATCGCCGTCTCCGTGATCACCACGTTCACGACCCCGTATATGATCAAGCTGGCGGGGCCAACCCATCAGCTGCTTTTGCGCAAACTGCCCGACCGCTGGCTGAAGGCCATCGATTCTATAGAGACAAAGTCGACTGTAGCCGAGCAGAGCGAGTGGAAGAAGCTGATCAAGGCATATGTGCTGCGCATCGTGCTCTACGGCGTGATTCTGTTTGCCATCGCGATTCTGTCGCACAGCGTGCTGGAGCCTGCGCTCTACAAATACTTCACGCTATGGACCGACTTCACCCATAATCTTGTCACGGTGGGCATTACGCTCGCGCTTATGGCGCCGTTCATCTATGGGCTTGGCGTCAATTCCGGCTCGATCAGCCAATCAGCCGGCAAGCTGCTGCGCGAGAAGGACAGCAACAAATGGCCACTGCTCGGACTTATCCTGCTTCGCACGTTCCTCGCCGTGGGCGTGATAGCAGCAGTCATCTCCTCGCACTTCTCGCTTGCCGGCTGGAGCATAGTGCTGATTCTGGTGGCTGGAGTGGTATTCTTCCTCCTTGCCCGTTACTTCGTGCGACATAATTCCCCGCTGGAGAGCCGTTTCCTCGCCAACCTCAACGAGAAGGAAGAAGCCGAAGCGCGCAAGAAACCGGTGTCGTCGTCCGTGCAGAAAAAGATGGGCGCCTACAATGTGAAGATCGAAGTTATGGTGGTCTCGCAGGACAGCGGTTTTGCCGGGCAGAAATTGGGTGATATCCATTTCGGCCTGAACACTGGAGCGAACGTTATCAAGATAGTTCGCGGTAGCAGGAGCATTACGATTCCGGGAAGCAATGTGGAGATTTTCCCTGGAGACGAACTCGTAACTGTCGGCACCCAGGAGCAGCTCGACGCGATGCGAGCTATGCTCGCGGACGCCGAGCTCCCCGCTCCCTCCGGTGCCGACGACGACTTCACTGTTATGCCCATCGTCCTCGGCCCGCAGTCATATCTCACCGGAAAGACTCTCCGCAACTCCAACCTGCGCGACTATCACTGTATGGTAATCAGCGTCCTCCACGGCTCTGAGTTCACCACCAACCCCAAGCCCGATTACGTCTTCGAAGAAGGCGACACCGTCTGGCTCGCCGGCGACAAATCCTCCTGCGACTGGCTCAAATAGCGCCCCGTAGCGCCTGCGTGTCACCCAACACCCTGATTATCAACCACTTCCCCAAACTCGACTCCGCGATTTCCGGAGTCGACTTTTAGTAAGTAATTGTCTGTTAGACACTTACGCGCCACACCGTATTTCAAGATGAAGATACCTTCCAATCGCTTCTATGGGAACTCCGGTTCTCGCCTGCAGTTCGAGCGCTAGTTTTAGTTTTTCCTCATCTGAAAGGAGAATCACTTCTTTTAGATTATTGAACCGGCCAGTTGTTATTATTTCCTTAGCCAGGGTTCTATAGACACGATCATCTCCATACTTTTCATCCTTTCCTTCTTTAAACTCATATTCGTTGAAGGTATTGGCATTAAACGAATAAACCATTTCATCATAAGAACGGTACAAACTCTCAAGTGCAGTATAATCTATGCAGTTGTAGGTACTTATGATATAGTCTATCATCTGCTCTGTTTCTGTGGAATTGAGTTTTGAAAAGATGGTGTTAAGAGTGCCATAACCCAGATACTGTTCCTGTTTCCTGAACGAATCTACTATTTTGAGCGCATTCCTAAGTCTTTTGCTCGCATTTCTAAGAATAATTGGTTCCGAGAACGGATGATCACTATGAGCATACGCAAGAAAGTTCCAGCGGATTTCTTCCGCTTTATCACATATTTTCTTGTTTGTGTGGTTGTTGTAAAGATAACCCGCAATCGTTCGGATATTCTTATCTCCGTATATGACTGCAGAGCCGAAAGCTTTGTGGAAGACTGCGCCGTCACGTCCCGCATCAATATTGTAATATTTAGCGAACAATGCCGTTATAACGGCGACAAATGTTTCAACATCCTCCCGTCTGCCGGCACACAACAACTGGTGCAGGTGATTATACATTAACGCTAACCCTAATACCTGAATACCGTAGCGCCTTGCGAACACACAAAAGATTGTGAAGTAGACCAGTAAGTCGCGGATGGAGTAGAAAATGACTCCCCAATCCTTGCTGTGTTGATAAATGTGAATTGCTTTCTTCATAGTCTTTTTAGATTATGTCGCCTCTAATGTAGAATTGATTTTTAAAATAACAATAGCTTTTTCGGCAATTCTTAATACCTGTCAACTACCTGTTACACAGTTGTTTACACTTTGTTTACTCAGACGTAGGATCGGGGGCTTAAGGGGCTTGGGCGGCAGCCCGGCAGAAGACCGTTGAATAAAAGTATGCCGCCCCTAAACTTGCGAAGCGGGAGCACACGCACAATTGTGCTCTCACTTTCCTGCGTCCTGAAACCAAGTTAGGTCCTTGTTTTTGCCGAAAGTCAAAAACAAGGGCGGGCAAGCCGTCAGGCGCGGCAGGGCACCTCCGCAACTTGCTACCCTCCCCATCAACCCCCGTGGCGCGCAACTCCCTAACACTCAACAAGATACTAAAAGTCGGCTCCGGAAATCTCGGAGTCGACTTTCAGTAAGTCCCTATTATTCAGCCGGTTACGCGCCACGTTTCAACGCGCAATGCCGCGCTGCGACGTGCAAGCACTACTTAATCCTCGCCTTGAAGAAGTTGTTCATCTTGACGGTCCAGTCATTCGGGATGGAATGGCCCATCTTAGCGTAGAAATAATACTCTTTGTCCGTAGTAGGCAGATTGTTGTACGGGGCGAGGTTGGTGTGAGGAGGGCAGATGCCGTCCTGGACGCCGCTGCAGGCGAGAACCGCCGTGGTGGCAGGCAACCTGGTCACAAGGTTCTTGGTGTCGAAGTAGCTCAGGAAGGCGTACATCTCGGCATCGGTCATAGTGCCCTGATTCTCCTTTGCAGTGTTGGCGGGCCAGCCCACAATCTGGAAGTAATCCGGGAAGTCGCCGAGGAAGGCTACGCAGGGCGCGATGGCAGTGAAGGGATAATCGCTGAGCGAGGCGGTAGCGTATGAGAGTGCGCCGCCCTGGCTGGAGCCCTCGGCGAACAGATTATTCATATCGCTGGTCTCACGTGTGGCCATAAAACGTACTGCCTGGTAACAGTCCATAAACGCTCCGCGGTAGTAGTAGGCGTCCCTCTGGCCGAAGTTGTAGGCAAACCAGTCGCCGTAGGTATTCACGAAATCGCCCTTGCCGTCCGGTTCACGCTTCTCCGCTTTGCGGTTGTTCACCACCTGGCCACGTGTTGAGAGCCAGAACTCGGCATAATCGCCGGACGAGCCGCCTGAAGGGCAGTAAGCTTTGGAGGTGGGGTTGAGGTCGTCGTAACCGAAGTAGTGCATAATCACGGGATGCTTCTTTCCGTCCTGCGGTTCAGCATAGTAACCACGGACAGTCTCCGGCTCGCCGGTCAGGCCGTTCGGAATGGACTTCATCTCCACGAGGTAAATCTTCCTGGCGCTGGTGCTCTTACTGGTAATCTCGGTGAGTTGGGGATCCATATCTATGGCCTTCAGCTGATCCTTCGTGCTTTCCCAGAATGTGTTGAAGTCATCCTGCTTGTCGGGAGCCGAAACGATGTTGAACGGGTCGATGCCGAAGTTGAACGTACGGCAAACCCTTCCTATGTAAATGGCCACTTTGTAGAAACCGGGGGCGAGATCATCGTTTGTAGTCAGATTGAGATCCAGACCTTTGGCCGGTATTTCGATTTCCCTGTCATCAGAGGAGATTTGCTGTCCTTTATCTGTGAATATGAGGAACTTGAGGTTGTCCTTTATGGCAGATTTGTTGGGATTGTTGACGTGGGCCGGGAAAACGGGCCTTTTATCAAAAACCCACTCGTCGATAATGTCGACATCGATGGTTATCGATTGAATGGGGCCGGTTTGTTCCTCTTCTTTTGATTTATCCGGATTATCCGGAGTGCAGTTTACGGTCGCGAAACTAAATAGCGCGAAAACTGAAATCAGCAGCAGGAATGACTTTTTCATATTTTATTTCAGCTTTGAAATTACTTCTCTTGTTAAATACTCTTTGTAATCCTCCCATTTGTAGTATCGGCCTTCCACGGGTGTGACGGGGAGGCTGCCCTCCTTGCCGTTGAGAACGACCTTCACCAGGATGTCCGGGGATTTCTTCGACTTGTAGAAGACGAACTGGACATTGCAGCCCATAGGCACTTCGCGGACCGGATAGTAGACATATGCCCAGTCGATAGAGGGGAGCTCACGGCCGAAGTAATTGATTCCAGTGAGCGAAAGATACCTGTCCAGAACATAATCGTGGCCGAAACGGAGTTTGACGGAGGGACGGTCAAGTGCAAGAGCCTCATCAGCGCACTCGACAAGCCTCCTGACCAGCGCGCCGTAGTCGAGAGCGTCGTACATAGAGTTGTAGAAATACACGCAGTCGCTGAGATACAGCCCCTTGAGTTCGTCGAATGTGAAGACTTCGGGCAGGCTCACCTCGAAGTCGAGGCTGTTCCGCCCGATGTAGGCCAGATATAACTCATACAGCCAATCATATTTCTTCTCTCCGAGCGCGGCATCGGCGTCCACGAACAAGCGCGCGAGGATGTCGTCCATATCGCCAAGAGTCTCGGCGTAGGCATCAATCTGATCTGCGCAAGCTCGGGGGATTCTCTCTTGAGTGCCGATTTTGTTCGGATTGCTGCCGGACTCGGGAATGCAGTCGTCGAAGTAGAGAGTAGACATCTGGGCATAGATGTCCAGTTTTGGATTGCACTCTTTCAGGCTGAGGCAGAAAGCCTGCATACTCATCATCGCGCGGTGCGAGTTGCTGGAAGCGGCGAAAATCGAGGGATTCTTCTTGAAGAGCTTGGGATAGCTCTTGTACATATGCTTGGCGATCGCCTTATGCTGCTCCCACCCTTTTCGGGTGAGATCTCCCGTCTGCGGGGCGCAGACTTCCGCGAAAGGCTTATAGGCTTTCTGTAGGCTAAGACCTAATGCTGTCAGATTTCCTTTCTCCTTTTCGGCGGTCAGGACTTCGTCTACCCAGGTGTAGGTCTTCTTGTTCCAGGCGAAGCGGGAGCCGTGACGGCCGTAATGAGCTATATAAAACGGCTCGTATCCTTTCGGCGCCTTCGAAGGAGCCTCGAATTCTTCGGGACGGATTACGTCGTTATAACCATAAAGGCGGTCGGGATTTGCGGCGAGGATGGAGTCCTCGCGAGCTTTGTCCTGAGCGAAAGCTCCAAGGCCCGTCATCAAGACTGCTATAAGGAGAATAATCTTTTTCATATCAGGTAAAATTAGCCAGAAATTTTGGATTTACGAAAAATTGTCTACCTTTGCAGTCCATTTTTAACAATAAGCAGCCTAGAAAGAAAAGGGGGTGATTTAAGGAATGATTATCGTACAGGTTAAAGAAGGCGAGAATATCGAGCGCGCTCTTAAGAAATTCAAGAGAAAGTTCGAGAAGACTGGTGCGGTCCGCGAGATGCGCTCTCGTAAGACTTTCGAGAAGCCGTCCGTCAAGCGCCGTGTCGCCAAGATGAAAGCCATCTACGTGCAGCATCTCCGTCTTGAGGAAGATCAGTAATCCCCCTCTTGATTCTAGGACCGACCCTCGCGGCCGGTCTTTTTTTTGGTTGGCACAGACTTTGATTTTTCCTTAAGGCAGTTACTAAAGCCTTCATAATGAAAAAAATATTTTTCGCTCCTCTTTTTGCCCTCGCGCTCCTGGCAGTGGTGCCGGGTTGCGAACCGGAGCAGTTAGTCATAGAGATTTCGGACAATGACGATCCGGACGATAACGAACCGGACGACGGTACGGGCGATTTCATAATAACGTCAGCCGACACTGACCTCACAGATTTGGACAATGTGGGGGCGGCGACGTTTCACCGCAAGATATTTATCAATTGGTCGGATGCCGGCGCGGAAGTTTCCGAGCCTGGAGACAGCATCACAGTCAGTGTCAACGGCGGCGGCGTGACCGTTACCAATCTCAGCTCGGACCGCATCATCTACGAACTGAGCGGCTCGTCTTCCGACGGCTTTTTCAAGCTCTACAGTTCGAAGAAACAGGCTATCGTTCTGAACGGCCTGTCACTTACCAACCCCAAGGGTGCCGCAATCAACAATCAGAGCCACAAGCGCACGTTCATCATCGTGGAGGGGGAGAATTCCTTGAAGGACGGTTCGTCATATACTGAGACCTCCGACGAAGACCTCAAAGCCGCTTTCTATTCCGAAGGCCAGCTGGTATTCTCCGGCATCGGCTCTCTGATCGTCACCGCCCAGGGTAAGTCCGGCATTGCATCCGACGATTATCTGAGGTTTATGTCAAGCCCTACCATCACCGTGACATCTTCCGCCGGCCACGGCCTTCGCGGCAAGGACGGCGTGACCGTTTCGAACGGCACCATAGATATCAGCGTCTCCGCTTCGATGAAGAAGGGCATCTCGTCCGACGAGTTCGTTAAGTTCGACGGCGGCTCGACCACCATCAAGGTTACAGGCAGCGCAGGCTACGACTCCGATGAGAAGGACTACGACGGCACTGCGGGCGTGAAGGCGGACAAGGACTTCACTATGAACGGCGGCTCTCTCGTCATTTCGAACTCAGGCCAGGGCGGCAAGGGCATAAGTGCCAACGGCAAAGGCGTGTTCGCTGGCGGCTACGTGAAAGTGGACGTCACCGGCTCGAACTACACCAAGGGCGATATCTCTGCGAAGGGTATCAAGGTGGACGGGGCGCTTGAGTTCTCCGGCAGCACCGTCGCCGTCACCGCCTCCGGCCACGAAGCGATTGAGAGCAAGAGCACCATCACCGTCAGCGGTGGCGATGTCTACGCTTTCTCGTCTTCGGATGATGCAATCAATTCCGCTTCCACCTTCACGGTGACGGGCGGAATACTGACCGGCATTTCCACAGGCAACGACGGGCTCGACGCGAACGGCAACTTCGACATCAGCGGGGGAATAGTGTTCGCCGCCAGTGCCCGCTCTCCCGAAGTCGCGATCGACGCTAACACTGAGCAGCGCTTCAAGCTCACCATCACCGGCGGCACCATCTTCGCCATCGGCGGGCTCGAGCGCGGTTCCACTTTAAGTCAGAGTTGCTATCAAGCTTCTTCCTGGAATAAAAATACCTGGTATACCCTCACGGTGGGTTCTGAAGATTATTCTTTCAAGACTCCTTCCACGACAGGCACTCCGCTGGTCGTTTCAGGAGCTTCCACACCCACATTGAAGAGCGGAACCTCAGTGAGCGGCGGCACCTCCTGCGCCGCGGGCACTATAATTCTGGGCGGTACCGTGAACGGCGGTTCTTCCGTGTCGCTCACTTCCTACACCGCCAGCTCCAGCGGCCCCGGCGGCGGTGGCGGAGGTGGTGGCCCCCATCCGTGGTAGCCCCCATCCCCCGTGGCGCGCAACCGCCTGAATCACAGCTATTTACAAAAACTCGGCTCCGAAAAACGCGGAGTCGAGTTTTAGTAAGTTGTTGATAATAAGCGGGTTAGACGCCACGGCCAAAATTATTCCGCCATAGCGAAAGTGATTCCGTCGACTTTATCCCACTCGCCGCGGGTGAAGTCGGGCATCACGACCGGCATCGAGCCGTGGTTGATGGAGACCTCGGTGAGTTCCACCAGCGAGCTCCACTCGGCGGCGTCGTAGACGTCCTGATCGAGCGGAAGGCCGTGGTGCAGGCAGTAGATCAGGCGGTAGTCCATAATGAAGTCCATTCCGCCGTGGCCGCCGACCTTGCGGGCAAGGTCTTCTATCTCGGTCACGAAGGGATACTTATAGGCCTCCATAATGGCCTCCTGCTCCTTCATAGTCATATACTGCTCGGCATCAAGAGCATCGTAGGCGACATCCTTCAGAGCGGCTCCGCCCAGAGCGAGTCCGGGAACCTCGAACTCCTCGTTAGGATACTTGTTCGCATAGCCCTTCGTGCCCTGGACCTGATACATACGGCTATAGGGCTGAGGGGTCACGACGCTGTGCTCCACGAGGATGGTCTTGCCCTTGCGGGTACGGATGAGGGTAGAGGTATTGTCTCCGTTCGCATACTTTGCGACCGCGCCCACGCCATAACGCTCGTCAGCCTTCTCCTGGCCGGCGAAAGCGTCAGTGTCCATAGCCACGAGAACGTCCATCTTGTCGCCGCGGTGGATGTTCAGATCCTGGCAGACAGGGCCGATGCCGTGAGTCGGATACACGTCGCCGTGGTGATCCTTGTTATAAGTCATACGCCAGTCGCCCTGGTAGTTGTCCCAATAAGGCTCCAGGTTATGGCAGTACGAACCCTCCACGTGCACGATCTCGCCGAACAGGCCGTGCTGGGCCATATTGAGGCAAGTCAGCTCGAAGAAGTCGTAGCAGCAGTTCTCAAGCATCATACAGTGCTTGCGGGTACGCTCGGAAGTATTCACGAGATCCCAGCACTCCTTGATCGAAGTCGCCGCAGGGACTTCGATGGCGGCGTGCTTGCCGTGCTCCATTGCATAGACTGCTATAGGGGTATGCAGCTGCCAGGGAACTGCGAGATAGACCAGATCCACATCGGGCAGCTCGCAGAGCTCCTTGTAGCCTTCCGGGCCGCTGAATTCGTGAATCGCGCGGGGAGCGCCAAGTTCCTCGAGGATACCCTGAGCCCTCTCGATGCGCTCGGGATAAAGGTCGCAGAGAGCCACGACTGTCGCATCCTTCAGATAAGGGAAGCGCCACACGGCTCCTGTTCCACGGTCGCCAAGGCCGATAAGGCCCACGCGGACGTGCTCGATCGGCTCGGCCGCGAAACCCAGCATACTCTGCTGGTCGGCCGGACGGGCGGGAGTGTTGTAAACGATCTGATTGCCTTTGATCTTATAGCCGTAGTCGTCGGAGCAGGTGCACGAAAGCGCCAGCGCAAGGACGAGGGCCGAGGCAATGATTCTGTAAAGTCTTCTCATATACTAATGATTATTCAAGCATCAAACTGCGGAAATCGTCGATATCCTTCTGGGACACACCGGCCACATCCAGGAGGTACTTCTGCACACCGTCGGCAAAGGTCTTGCCTTCGGTCTGGTCTGCCAGCTCCCAGAAATAAGGAACCACATCGGCGTACGCCCAGGCGGTACGGGAGTTCCTGAAGATAGGCTTAGGGTTGGAATCCTTCTCGGAAGAAGACACGCTGTAACCGACGGGAGCGAAATAGGTGACCTCATAGGCCTTTGCGATATCGCCCTCGCGCACGCCGAGGAGGCCGAGCAGGAGGATATCGAAGGTGCCGGTGCGGTCGCGGCCGAGAGAGCAATGGAAGTAAACTCCCTTGCCTGCACGAACGTTATCAACCGTGAACTCGAAGCACTCTTTAGTCTTCGCAGCGTCTCTCTTGAGCATTGTGGTGCCGCCCTCGTCGATGCCGGGAGCGCAGAATGCGAGGCTGCTGATCACGGGGCCGTCGAGCTTGTCGCTGCCGCGAAGGTCGAGCTGTGCGCCGATTCCTTCAGCAAGGATCTCATCCCTGCCGTATTTGTCCACGGTCTCGCTCTGCATACGACCGCCACGGTAGAGCTTGCGGTACTTGACCGTCTTTCCGTCCAGGGTCTGCCAGCCGCCCAGGTCGCGGATGTTGCGGCAGTTCTTGCGGAAGAACACCTGATGCAGATGTCCGGTGGTGGTGAAAGTACCCTCTGCGAGGATCTTTCCGCCTTCGTCTGCGGTCACTTTGTAAGTATACTCGTCGTTAGGCACCAGGTTGGTGACGTTAACATAGTATGCACCGGCGGTGATGGCAGTCTCGGCCTTCCATCCAAGCTTGTCTTCCAGAGTAAGGGTCATAGCGCTGCCTGCCACGATATCCTCGGGGCTCCAGCGGATACTGTAAGTATTCGGCTTGTCGGAAGTCGGCTGATTACCCCAGCTGAAAATCGTTCCGTTCGGATCAGGCTCTCCGTTTTCATTGTAAGCCACGCCGTTGAAACCGCCGTAGTAGTCAAGGACTTTGGTGGTCTTCCAGCCGTCGCGGTCCTCGTAGGTAACCTCGGTGAGGAACTTCTCCACATTCTTGTTGGTCGCGAGGACAGTCGATCCGTTCACCAACTCCTCGGCGGCGCCAAACATTGGATTTCCGGTCTGATGGATCGTGATGGTCTTGTTCAGAGTTCCCACGAAGACATACACCGAACCCTTTCTGGTGTCCAGAGATTCATTCTCGGCGCAGGCAAGAGTGACTGTGACGGGACCATCGGGAGCCGTGCCCTCCTCGGGGCTGACGGTGATCCAAAGATCGTTGGTCGCTATCTTCCAGTCAGTGTTGCAGGTGAAAGTCACGGTCACGGTTGCGGGATGATAATCCAGAGTGAACTCGGATTCGCTCGTGATTGCCATTTCGGGGTCCACCTTGGTTTTGTTGTCATCTGGTTTCTCCTCGCCGTTGTCTGTGCAGGAGAAGAACATCGGAAGGGCCAGGAACAATGCCCAAATAAACTTCTTCATAATTCTTGGTTTTATTTTACTTCGATTAAATAATTATTCTCAAAAACAGGATGGATCACGGGATTCGAGCCGTCGATTTCAAAAGAACGGGGCTCATCGGCCGTGTATTCGGTAACGGTGTACTTCCTGTCAGCCGACAGGCCGCGAAGCTCGATCGCACCTCCGTTCCACGAAGGAGCGTAGAACGCATAGTACATAGCGCCATCCTTCTCGATCGCGTGGCCTTCAGGATAATCGAAACCATAGGAATAAAGCCCGAGGTACTTGCCCTTCGAGAGCATCTTTTCGTTGTAAATCGGCACCCACTTCTTAAGCAGCGCCTCCTTCTCGGGGGTGAGGATGCTGCCGCCGTTCTGCTCGGCGTGCGGGTTCGGTTTCGGCCACGTAAACTTCGTGCCTATGATGCCGCCGACTCCAATCTGCGAGGGAAAGTCCAGCCCGCCGTCGGAGAGCTCTACGTGATCCGCATAGTAAGCGAGATCAGGGCAGAGGGCCGCGTAGACCTTGCGCTTCATACGGATCTGGAAGCTGGAAGTGGGATCGGACGCAACCGCCTGGTTCATCCACGGTGTACAGAAATAATTGATTGCGCAGCCGCACGGGCATATCTGCAGAACGCAGCCGGGCTTGATCGCATTCGCACGTTCGTAGATGCGTTGGAAATATTCCGGATGACGCTCCTGCGCTTCCTCCGGATACGCAAGGCCGCTCGCCGGATTGTAATCGGCCTCAGAGAGGTTCAGCTGCTGCCCGTCCATCTTGAAGCCGTCGAAGCCCCAGTCACGAAGGAACAGGTCCACGACATCCGCCGTGAAATCCCACGCCTCCTGATTAACGGGCGAGAGATACCAGCTGTCCCACCAACCCACGAATTCGTGCTTGCCGTCCTTCTGGATCAGCATCATCCCGGGATGCTCAGCCACGGCGCGGCTGGTAGAATCCGCGAGCAGCGGGGCCCACCACAGCTTCGCCTTCAGGCCGGCGGCGTGGATCGCATCGGTCATACGGCGCATACCGTCCTTGCCTATGCGCTCGTTCGCCTGCCAGTCGCCTTCGCAGATCTGGAATCCGTCGTCCACATCCACCCACTTGAAGCCAAGCTCCACCACCTTCGGCAGCGTGCCTATCACTTCGTCCACGGTGAACTGGCGTTCGTAGCCCCAGGCGCACCAGACTGCATCGTAGGCTTCATCCGGCGAAACCGGTGCCTGGATGCCGTTCACGGCCTGCATATATTCCGAGAATTCGCGGACCGGGCCGAAGAAATCGCCCGTGCCCTCGATTATGAAGTTGGCATAACTGGTCAAAGTCTCTCCCGGCTTCAGCTCGACCGGTTCTGAATAGTCCTTTCGGATGACGGATTCAGTAACGTTACCCTTGCGGGTGACAGGAATGGAAACTATCCTGAGACAGGGCTCCACGAGACCTATCGTAATATTCTTATCCGCGTTCCATAGGGAAACCAGAGGAGTTCCTCCGCCGTAGTCCGAAGCGCTCATCCCGAGGTAATTGTCCTGGTGATAGCCTTTCACTATCGGCTGGACCCAGTCGCGGCGGTCTTCGTAGGTCATAGGTTCAAGGCCCCACAGGTCCTTGCTCTTGAATTGAATGCGGGATGTCTCCATCGCCGAGACGAGCACGGGCTCGGAGCCCGCATTCGTGAAACTGACCGTCCTTACCGTCATCCCGGGGAAAGCCTCGGGAGTCTCAGTCTGGACGGAGACCTCTATGTCCTTCAGGGCTTTGCCGCCCGGACCGAGCAGCCTGTCCTGCGCGGGTTCCCCGCAGCAGGAAGCCAGCATCAGA
Source organism: Bacteroidales bacterium (assembly GCA_017615435.1). The sequence goes on along the minus strand of JAGAAF010000065.1, from coordinate 27,336 downwards.
GCGACGGACAGAAGGCCAACTATTCTTTTCATATCCTACAGTTTGAACTCCTTGCCGAACTTCTCACGACAAATCTTCCGCACCGCCTCGAGCGACGTAAAAGCGCCGGTGCCGCCGGCGGCAGTGGTGTTCACCGCGCCGGTGAGGTTGCCGGTGATCTGGCAGTCCTCCAGCGGGAGACCCCTCACGAACGCGCTCACGAAACCGGCGTTGAAACTGTCGCCGGCGCCGATGGCGTCCACCACGTCTTTATTAAGGAAAGCGGGCAGTTCCACCCTCTTGCCGTCTTTGTAAACAAGGATCGATCCCTTCGAACCGCACTTGACAAGCATCGCTTTACCCAGATACGGCTGCACCTCGGCGATTGCGCTCTCGAGGTCCCCCTTGCCGGTCAACGCCTGAAGCTCCTTCTCGTTCGGCATAAAGATGGTGACCTTCGGGAGGACAGTCTTGTAATCAAGCTTCCAGGTCTCGGCCGGATCCCACTGGGTGTCAAGCGAAACTGTGATTCCCTTACGCTGAGCGACATCCAGCACTTTGTGCACGTCCCTCAAAAGTGCGGACTGCATAAAGAGCGAGGAGAGATGAATATGCGAGCAGCTGTCGAACACGGCGGGATCGATGTCGTCGAAGCCCATCACGTCCATAGAGCCCTGGTAGGTCAGGTTCGCCCTGTCCTCGCCGTAGCTCATACAGATAGTCGCGCCCGTAGGGGTATCCCCCTCCATAATGAATCGGGTGTCCACGTTCTTCGCCGCGAGGGACTTTTTCACGAGATCCCCGAAGGAATCTCTGCCCACAAGGCCCACGAAGCACACCTTGCTTCCGAGCGCGGCCGCATTCGCCGCAAAAATTGCGGTGCTGCTTCCGAGGGTAACCGTCATATCTTTGGCGAACTTTTCCTTTCCGATTTCGGGCTCGCCGTCGATTCTGTTCAGAATGATGTCGACATTGAGTTCTCCGATGGCTGCTATCTGATATTGGCTCATAGTAATGTTATTCGTGTTCAGTTTACGAATATGCAAAAAAAGCGGCAGATTCTTTCAAGCATATTTCGATTTCAGCCAAAAATATGTTTCGTTTGGTTTCGATTGAAATAAATGTTATATTTGCCGAAACTGCGAAACCACATAAAGCCTATGGATATATACGATTCCGCGCAAGGACGCCGTTCGGCCATCCTTCAGAAACTCAGAGAAGACAGCACTGTCAACGTAACCCAGCTCAGCGAAATGTTCGAGGTGTCCGAAGTGACCATACGCAAGGACCTCCGCATCCTTCAGGAAAGAAAACTCCTTCTGAGGGTCCACGGCGGCGCCATTATGGTCGCCAGCAACGCCGAGGCAGATCCGGAAGAGAGGAATTTCAAATACAAGCAGATGGTCAACGTCAAGGAGAAGAAGGCGATCGGCCGCGCCGCCGCCGCCCACATCCGCAACGGAGACACCATTATGGTCGATTCCGGAACCACCGCGCTGGAGATAGTCAAGAATCTGGACTCCTTCACCGACCTTACAATCATCACCAATTCCGTGAACGCTATGCTCGAGGCCATCAAGTACAAGCGCTTCAAGGTGATACTCCTCGGAGGGAACGTGCGCGAAACATCGCTCAGCACGGTTGGAGCGCTGACTGAATCCAACCTTAAGCTCTTCTACTGCGACAAACTGTTCCTTGGAGTGGACAGCATCTCCGTGGACGCCGGTCTGTCCACCCCGAGCATCGAAGAGGCCAGCACCAACCAGGTGATGATTTCGCGTGCCCGCGAAGTCTATGCGGTGTTCGACTCCACCAAATTCAACAAAAGAGCCCTTGCATTCATAGCTATGCCGGAGAAGATCCACACTGTGATCACCGATTCCCGCCTCCCGCTAAACATCAAGAACCAGCTGAGGGCTATGAAGATAAATGTTGAAACGGTGGCGGTGTAACGCATAACCGAAACCAAGTGAAACGTTTTGTTTGCGCAATCGCAACAAAATCGAAAGGAAAGACATCATATTTTAGTAGCTTTGCGCAAACTATTTTTCAACTACTTGATGACACTGAATTACCATACCTACAAGGAAATCAAGCAGCAGCCGAAAGTCTGGAAGGAAGCCTTCGAGACCGTCTGCAAGCGCAAAGACGAAATCTCGTCATTCATTCATTCTTACATCCAGAAAGGATATTCCGTAGTGCTCACGGGAGCCGGCACATCCGCTTATATCGGCGATGCCCTCGAGTGCGCGCTTCGCGACACCATCCTTAAGGGAGCGGCCTCAATCGCCACTACCGACATCATCACAGCCCCCGAGCTCTACTTCGGCGCGGACAGCAAGGTCCTTCTGATCTCCTTCGCCCGCAGCGGTAACAGCCCCGAGAGCGTGGGCGCCATCAGGGCCGTGGAGCAGACCGCCGGCAGCGTGGCGCACATCTTCATCACCTGCAACGCCCAGGGCGAACTCGCGAAGATGAAGGGCGGCAACATACTCTGCCTCCTTCTTCCCGAAGCGACCAACGACCTCTCGCTCGCTATGACAAGTTCGTACAGCACTATGTTCCTCGTGTGCGCGATGATAGCCAATATCGACTCCATCGAAGCCGACAGGCCGCACATCGAAGCGCTCGCGGACGCAGTGGAAAAGGCTATGGACAAGTATGAGGACAAGCTGAACGAGATAGCGCAGCTGCCCTTCAACCGCGCCGTGTTCCTCGGATCGGGCGCCCTCAAGGGTGTGGCCGAGGAGTCGCGCCTGAAGCTGCAGGAACTCACGGACGGCGCCATTATGTGCGCGTTCGATTCGTTCCTCGGCTTCCGCCACGGACCCAAAGCCGTGGTCCACGAAGACTGCCTGCTGGTTTACTTCATCTCCCCGGATCCGAAGGTCCGCCGCTACGAAATGGACCTCATCGGCCAGATCGCCGAGCACAACAAGGTTACCGCGACCGTGGCCGTCTGCCAGAAAGACTGCGGCCTCAAGGGTATGGACCTGCTGGTGGAACTTGGAATCTGCGAAAAGATGCCCGCACGCTACTCGAGCGTGGGCAATATCTTCGTCGCCCAGATGCTGGGCTGCTTCAAGTCTATGGCGATGGGCCTCTGCCCGGACACCCCTTCAGTTTCCGGAAACATTTCGCGAGTAGTCGAAGGCGTAACACTTTATATATAATATATGAGAAAGACCGAACAGCTCCTCCACAGGATAGACGAGCTTCATAAGGAGACAGGCATTCCCCGCACCATCTTCGCGGCCTGCCCGAACTCTCCCACCGTTATACGCGCCTCCATCCAGGCCGCGAAACGCAACAACGCCCCGATTTACTTCGCGGCGACCCTCAACCAGATCGACTGCGACGGAGGTTACACCGGGATGACTCAGGAAGACTTCGTCCGCACAGTCCGCTTCGAGTGCGAGAGGGTGAACTTCACCGGTCCGTGCATCGTGGCGATAGACCACGGCGGTCCTTGGCTCAAGGACAAGCAGCGCACTGAGAAATGGTCCACCGAAGACGCGATGAACGGCGTGAAGAAGTCGTTCGAGGCAGCGGTTCTCGCAGGCTATGACCTCATCCACGTGGACCCGACCGTGGACATCAACGTCCCGAAGGGAGAAATTATCGACATCCACGTGGTGGCAGCCCGCACGGTCGAGCTCATCGCGCACACGGAAGCGTTCCGCAAGGCCCACGGCATAGCCCCTATCTCCTACGAAGTCGGTACGGAGGAAGTGCACGGCGGACTTGCCGACGAAACCACCTTCGACACCTTCATCGACGACCTCAAGAAGGGCCTCAAGGCTGTAGGACTTGAGGATGTGTGGCCCTGCTTCATAGTGGGCAAGGTCGGAACGGACCTGGACACCACCCTCTTCGACACCGAAGTCGCAAAGACCCTCACCGCGAAGGTACGTCCTCTGGGCAGCTACATCAAGGGGCATTATACCGACGACGTCTCCAACCCTCAGGATTATCCCCTCTGCGGAATGGGCGCCGCAAACGTGGGTCCCGAATTCACTATCAGCGAGTTCCGCGCACTCTGCGAGCTCGAGGAGGTGGAGAAGAAATTCCACGCAGAAGGCAAGGTAGGAGTACTCTCCCATATGAGGGACACCCTGCTTGAGGAAGTTCACGATTCCCACCGCTGGGAGAAGTGGCTGCACGAAGACGAAAAGGGCAAAGACCTTCACGAGCTCACTCCCGAGCGCCAGGACTGGATCGTGGCCACCTGCTGCCGCTACATCTGGCAGCAGCCCCGTTCGCTGGCGGCGCGCGGTTTCCTTTATGCGAACCTCGAGCGCCTCGGTATGGCTCCCGAAACGGTCGTTCTTGGGAGAATCGAGCGCGATATGGACAAATATTTCCGCGCATTCAACCTGATCGGGCTGAACGACCTGCTTTAATAACGCAATTATCGATTATTATTATTATATTTGGCAACTAACACCAAAGGCTTATGACACTTAAAACTGTTCTCAAGGCCGCCTCGGTTTCGTTGTTTATCTTTCTGACCGCCATCACGGCCAACGCCCAGACGATAACTGTCAAGGGTACTGTCGTGGATGCGGCGGACGGCTCTCCTCTTATGGGAGTCGCAGTCGCCAGCTCAGCCGGCGGCGGAACAATCACGGACCTCGACGGAAAGTACTTAATCCAGGTTCCTTCGGACGCTACTCTCACGTTCAGCTGCCTCAGCTACAAAGACGTGGTTGAGAAAGTCCAGGGACGCTCTGTCATCGACGTAGTGATGAGCGAAGACGCACAGCTTCTCGAAGAAGTGGTCGTCCTCGGTTACACGACCCAGAAGAAGAACGAACTCTCCAGTTCAGTCGTCACGATGAGCGGAGAAGAGCTCACCAACATCACCACCCCGGATGTGGGTAATATGCTTCAGGGTAAGGCAGCCGGTGTTCTCGTTCTGAACGCATCCGGCCAGCCTGGCGAAGGCGCCCAGATCCGTATCCGCGGTACCGGTTCCATCACGGCAGGCGCAGACCCGCTGTATGTCGTGGACGGTGTCGCAGGCGGCAGCTTCAACCCGAACGATGTGGAGACCATCACCATCCTTAAGGATGCATCGGCCACCGCTCTCTACGGAGCTTCCGCAGCAGGCGGCGTTATCGTCGTCACGACCAAGACCGCGAAGGACGTCACCGAAGTGAACTTCAAGGCCAGCGCAGGTGTGAAGAAAGCCCTTTCGGGCCGCTTCCGTCCTATGAATTCCGAGGAGTTCTACTCAGTTCTGAAGAAAGCTTATTCCGCTACCGTTCTCAACGCCCTTTATCCGAAGGAACTCAAGAAACAGAGCTTCGACTGGATGAACGAGTCGTTCCGCACCGGTATCGTGCAGGATTACTACGCATCGGTGTCCGGCAAGTCCGGCAAGACCTCATACTTCGTAAGTATGGACTACTACGATGAGCAGGGATCCCTCATCAACACTAACTTCAACAGAGGTTCCGCGCGAATCAACCTCAGCACGCCTATCACGGACAAGATCACCCTCGCATTCCGCACCGCGTACAACCGCACCAAGGAGCAGGGCACATCTTCCTACGTCACCCTCGAGAGCGCATATTATATGCTGCCTTTCGACAACGCTTATGACGTGAATACGGGCGAGCCGCTGTATGTGGATTCCGGAACACGTTCCGACAACGGAAAGAACTGGTACTCCGGAAACAGGTACAACATCTTCCACAACGAGCTTTACAACTACGCCATCGGCCGCGGCGAGAGCATCACCGCAGACCTCCAGCTCACCTGGAACATCACCGACTGGCTTATCTTCACCACCACCAACAGGTACGATTCTTCGAACAGTTTCTGGGAGGAGTACTATGATCCCCGCACCAATGTTCCCAGCTGGGGCAACGGCAGGCTCTACAATTCCAATTCAGCCTGGTCCGGATGGGGAACCACCAACCTCCTGAAGTTCATCAAGCAGTACGGTGATCATAACATCAGCGCCATCGTCGGCCTCGAGTACGGCGAAGGACAGACTAGGGTCAACACCGTCACCGGAACCGGTATGCCCGCAGGCCAGGCTGCAATCAGCGCCTGCTCGAGCATCGTGGACAACACCGGCTATGGATACCAGACCCGTTCCTGGGCTTGGCTTGCACAGGCCCAATGGGCATATCTCGGAAAGTACGTCGTCACCGCTTCCGTGCGTTACGATGAAACTTCCCGTTTCGCCCCCGCTGCCCGCGGCGGTTACTTCCCCGGAATTTCCGGCGCCTGGATCATCTCTCAGGAAGACTTTATGAGCGATGTGGACGCCCTCAAGTTCCTCAAGCTCCGCGCAGGTTACGGTAAAACCGGTAACAACAACATCGAGGAGTTCCTCTATCAGGACACCTACGAACTCTCCAAGACCTACGGCGGCAATGTCGCGGCCGTGATGGTCCGTCAGTCCAACCCCAACCTCGGCTGGGAGGAAGCTTATATGAGCAGCCTCGGTATCGAGACCACTCTCAAGAATGACATCAACATCGGCATCGATCTCTACCGCACCATCAACACCAACCTTCTGCTCGATGTTCCCGTGTCCCCGAGTACTGGCTTCACCGCCTACACTCAGAACGTGGGTACCATCAGCAATATGGGTGTGGAGTTCGTGCTCGACGCTCCCATCATCAAGACCAAGGACCTCAACTGGAATGCCGGCTTCAATGTGGGTATGAACCAGAACAGGGTCGTTTACCTCCCGAACGGAGACTTCCTCCAGAAGGTGTCTTCCGGCGAAGCGCAGCAGGTCAAGGAAGGCCAGGATCTGTATACCTGGTATATGAAGAAATGGGCCGGAGTCGATCCCGCAAACGGTGATCCCCTCTGGGAGGTTGTCGGCGCAGACGGCACCATCACCACTACCAACGTCTACGCAGACGCCACTATGCAGACCTGCGGTTCCGCTTCTCCTAAGCTCAGCGGCGGTCTGAACACCTCCCTCACCTGGAAGGGCTTCGTCTTCAGCGCGACCGGTAGCTTCATCTACGGCAACAAGATCTTCAACAGCACCCGCGTGTCTATGGACAACGACGGTAGCGACGCCACTCACAACCTTATGAGCATCGACAACGGACTCGGCTGGTCCCGCTGGGAGAAAGCAGGCGACATCGCAACCCATCCGAAAATCGACCTCGGCGGCAGCGGCGGAAAGATCTCTTCCCGCTTCCTCGAGGACGGCAGCTTCTTCCGTCTGAGGAACGTCACTCTCGGATACAACCTCCCCAAGAACCTGATCGAGAAGATCAATATGAAGGCTGCGAAGGTCTATGTCTCTGCAGACAACATCTTCACCCTCACCAAGTTCTCGGGTATGGATCCTGAGGTCCAGCTCGAAGGCAGCACCTGGCAGCTGGCCGGTACTTATTCAATGAACTACCCTGTCCCGTTCTCCGTGGTTGCAGGTATCGACATCAAATTCTAAATGCCCGGTCGTATTATGAAGAAAGTATTATACATCCTCGCAGCAGCATTGATGACCGCTGCCTGTAATATGGATTTCTATCGCTCGGACACTATGACGAGCACTATGCTCAAGAGCGATCCCGGTGCAGCCGTGTACACGACCGACGGTCTGTACTCGATGTTCAAGGACGTGCTCCTTTACGAAGGAAGCGAATACTCGAACAACACTTGGGTAAAGCACTATTTCCAGCTCACCGAGTTCAGAGGTGACAACGTGGCCCAGGGCCGCGCGTCCGAGGACCCGTTCACCGAGATTATGAACTATACGGACGATAACACCCTCTACAACCTGGGATACTTCTGGTATGTCTCCTATAAGATACTCTTCGGAGCGAACTCTAACATTGAGGCTATCCAGGAAGGCGCCAGCGCAGAAGGAGACCTCCTCCTCGGAGAAAACTACTTCATCCGCGCATTCGTGCACTTCGCGCTCGCTAACATCTATGCCCGTCCGTACTATGTGGAGGGCCGTCCCAGCAACGCCGATCAGCCTTGTGTCGTTCTTCGCAAGAGCACAGACTGCTCCGTGACCGAAAAAGCTACGGTTGGACAGGTTTACGACCAGGTGGAGGCAGACTGTAAGAAAGCCTATCAGCTTCTCCAGGGCAAGACCCGCAGGGGCAACAAGGGCTTCGTGGGCGAAGAGGCTCCTCTCGCTCTCCTTTCCCGTCTGTATCTCTACAAAGGCGATTGGGACAACTGCATCACCATCTCCAACCAGCTTCTCGGCGACGATCCCGCAAGCAAACTTGATCCGGATCTCGAAAACTACTTCGTAAACGCCGCGACCTCCAAGGAGACCATCTGGTGCATCAACCGCGCTCTCACGGACTATCAGTATTCCCAGCACGCCCAGCTCGGCTCGATGTACTACTCATCGAACGGAGTCGGCGGTATCGGCTGGTGCGAGATCTACTCCTCCGAGCAGCTCGTGGACCTTCTCTACCGTTGGCCTGACGAGGGTCGCCGCAAGGCATACTTCGCCTATGCCGCCCCTATCGAGGGACAGCTTATGGTCAGCTGGCCTGAGAAGCAGGACGCCAGCCTGAGATATCGTCTGGATGTGATGATCACTTCCAGCAAAGTCAGCGAGGGAGTCTATACCCCCAACGTTGTCGAGAACGGCGACGGCACCCTTACCGCCACCTCCGGATCCAATATGTACACCATCAAGAAGAAGACGGTGAACAAAGACGTCAAGTATTACATCGAAGGATATGAGACCGACGCCGAGGATCAGGACGACATCGAGGGCGGCACCCGTGTGTTCGTGCGCACCGCTCAGGACAATGCGAAGGGAACCCGTCTTACTATGCCCGCCTATATGAACACCAAGTTCGCAGGCAAATCCGGCACCGACGAGGAACTCCTCACATCCAACGTGTTCTTCCGCTATGGCGAGACCATCCTGAACGCCGCAGAGGCTTATGCTCATAAGAACGACGCGACCAATGCCATCAAGTATATGAACTACGTCAGGGCAAGGGCCGGCCTCACCGGAGATGCGCTTTACACCGCAGCCAACCTCGCAGACAGCGGCTACACGAACCTTATCGACGCCGTGCTGGACGAGAGAAGGCTCGAGCTCTTCTACGAAGGCTTCCGCGGTTACGATCTCTACCGCAATGCCAAACCCGTCTTCCGTAAGTATGCGGGCGTCCACGACTGGGAAATCATCTCGGTGGACGATCTGGACAGGAAGTTCCCTGTCTGCATTCCTTACGCCGAGACTGCGGCCAGCGGAATCACAAGCAACAAATAAAACCAAAACCTAATATTATCATTTTTTATTAACCATTATTTTTCAAAAACCATTATGAAAAAGATCCTTTATTTTGCTGCTATGTTCGCAGCTGTGATGGTAAGCTTCAATGCTTGCAACAAGGACAACAAGGGTGGCGACGACGATCCCGAAGAGGAAGAATTCGTTTCCCTCATCAAGGTCGACGGCGAGTTCGCAGACTGGGCTGCTCTTCCTGCAGCCAATGTAGCTGTCGCTCAGAACCAGAATGCTGACAAGAACGCTCTCAGGGTCCTCAAGGCCTATGCAGACGCTGTTTATCTCAACATCTACTTCGAGTTCGACGGTGATCAGATCGTTGACCGCGGCTGGCCCGCAGTTCACGTCTACCTCAACAGCGACGGTAACACCGCTACCGGTGGCTACGGCGATGAGTTCGCAGACGCTTGCGTTGACTGTATGATGGAGACCGCTATCTTCTCCTCCGGCGAGTGGAACGACTGGAATCCTTCATTCTGGCACTGGTGGGGCGAAGCCAACGGAACTGGTTGGGAGTGGACCGCACCTGGTGCAGACACCTCTTCTGCTAACCTCTGGGGCGCAGAGCTCGGAGAAGGCTCCGGCATCGCTCACGGTATGGGAAGCGGCAACGCTTACGAGATCCAGATCATCCGCGAGATGCTCCCGAACACTCCGTTCGCAGACACCTTCGGTGTAGGTATCGACATCCAGCAGAACTGGAGCTCTGTCGCTTGGCTTCCTAACGCAGCATCGACCGACGATAACCCCACCGGTCTCGCACCTATGCTCAATGTTACCATCGTCAAGTAGTTTTATGCTTTCAATCTTCAGCCATAGCCGCCCCCTGGCGGCTATGGCCTTTATATGCTTATTCCTCTGCATTTTCTGCGACAAACCGGGAAAAGGAGTCGCCGACCCCGATGCAGACTTTGCATCCTTGACGAGAATTGATTTTGAAGTAGACGAAAAGGATTTCGCCAACCCGGAGCGCGGTTTCTTCTGCCACAAAGAATTCAAGGCTTCTTCAGGAACCACACTCATCTCCGACCTCACGCTGGAAAGCCAGCGCCAGCTCGGCAGGACACTTATTTACACCATTTACTACCTGAATACATTTATGGAGAGTCCCATTTCCCAGGAGTATCTCGACTACATCCGCGGAAATATGGAAGTGCTCCGTCGAAACGGCTTTAAATGTGTCCTCCGTTTCGCGTACAACAGGTCTTTCGCCCAGGACGCCCACCCGTGGGATCCTACCTGGGAAGTAATCAGCGGCCATATCGACCAGCTGAAACCGATTTTTGAAGAGTGCGCCGACGTTATCTTCTGCCTTGAGGCAGGCTTCATCGGCACCTTCGGGGAATGGTACTACACAGACAATTTCAACTTCGACCCCAAGACTGTCGAAGACTATGTTCCCCGTAAAATTCTGTTTGAGAAACTTATGACTGCCGTTCCGGCATCGCGCCAGATTGCAGTCCGCTATCCCGCCGCCGTTATGGGTATGCTTGAAATTACGGCAGCCGATACTCTTACCCGCAAAACCGCCCACGACGGATCCATCCTCTCCCGCACGGCCAGCCACAACGACTGCTTCGTGTCATCTAACGACGATGTGGGCACCTACCACGGCAACGCACAGCGCGAATTCATCTACGCCAACTCCAAGTACACTATTTGGGGAGGCGAAACCTGCAATCTCGCGCCCGTTGGGCACTGCGAATGGTCCCTCCCGTATGCGATCAAGCACCATATGACCTACCTCAACGACGATTACCACAAATCAGTGCTGAATCGCTGGAAGGAAGATGGCTGCTACGATGAGATTGCTTTCAGGATGGGATACCGTCTGCACATAGACCGCGGTTTTGTCACTCCCGAGCCCGCCAAGGGCAAGGAACTCAGGGTCGCGCTCCAGATCCACAACGAAGGATTTGCCGCCCCTATGAACCCGAGGAAGGTCGAGCTTGTGCTCACGGGACCCGAAACCAAGGTCTTCACGATCGACGCCGACCCTCGCTTCTGGTTCGAGGACGAAGAATCGACCCTCGATATGAAGGTCACTCTTCCGGAGAGTATGGCCTCCGGCACTTACACCGTGTCGCTGAACCTGCCCGATCCGGAAACCACATTGCACGACGACCCGCGCTACAGCATCCGTCTTGCCAACAAAGGCATCTGGGATGAGGAAACGGGCCTGAACAAGATTACCACTATCAAACTGTAACAAAATGAAAAGGGCACTCCCTATTCTTCTCGTTATTGCAGCGTTGCTGGTCCAGTGCAAGCCGGACCAGCCGGATCCTTACAAGGATCTTCAGAAGATAACTTTCCAATCCACCGACGAAGACTTTCCGAACCCGGAAAGGGGCTTCTACCGGTGCTCGCAGGTGTTCCACGCGGACGGCAGCGTATTCCAGCCTTCCACCATCACCAACCTGCGCAAGTTCAACTTCACCATTATGCTGCTGGAATTCTATCTGACCGACTATATGGAGTCGGATATAGATGATGCTTATCTTGCGAAGATCAGGGAGTACTTCACCAATCTGCGCGAAGGCGGCGGCAAAGCTATAGTCCGCTTCGCGTACAAACAAAGCGAAAACGACCGTCCCTGGGACGCGACGGAAGAGTGGGTGCTGCGCCATATTGAGCAGGTAGCTCCCATCCTTCAGGAAAACGACGATGTTCTCCTCGCGTTCCAGGCGGGTTTCGTTGGAGTTTGGGGCGAGTGGTATTACACCACCAACTTCAATATGAATCCCAGCTCGGATGCTTCATTCGAGCCCAGGAAGCACGTCCTTCAGGCTCTCCTGAACGCAGTCCCGAAGAACAGGCAGATTCAGCTACGCACCCCCGAATTCAAATTCAGGCTGCTTAATACTACCCTGGCGGACACAATCACCCGGGCAACCGCGCACAGCGAGTCCGATATCGCCCGTGTAGGCGGCCACAACGACTGCTTCCTCGCTTCCAGCAACGACACCGGAACTTACCGCGGCAAAGATGACCGCGCGCTCTGGAAGGCCGACACCCGCTACACCATTATGGGCGGGGAATCCTGCGGCACATCGTCTTACTGCAAGTGCGACAACGCAGTTAAGGAGCTTGAAGACTATCACTGGACCTATCTGAACAGCCAGTACCACACCAGCGTGCTTGGTATGTGGCGTTCAGGCAACTGCTACGATGAAATCTCCCGCAGGCTGGGATACAGGCTTTCGATCGAGAAGGCCTTCATCACTCCCGGTATCGCTGCGGGCGCCGAGTCAAGGCTGGTGCTGAAGATCCTCAACGAGGGCTTCTCAGCACCCCAGAACCCGCGAGGCGCCGAACTTATCATTACCGATGAGGGAGGACGCAAGACGGTGGTTCCTCTCGAGGATGATCCCCGCACCTGGTTCGCAGGCACCACCAGCACGATGGACATCACCGTGCCCGCACTCGCCGCCGGCGAGTATTCCCTCTGGCTCAACCTGCCGGACCCTCAGGCAAGACTTCACGACAACCCTTTCTACGCCATACGTCTTGCGAACAAAGACGTCTGGGATGAGACCACGGGTTACAACAAGATAACAACGATTAAAGTAAAATAAATTATGAAATTCCGTTACATTCTCGCCGCTGCTGCGGCGGCATCAGCCCTTCTTTTCATTCAGTGCAACCCCGACAACAAGTCCGGAGACGAAGAGGAAGAAGAGGAGGAAGAAGTAGTAGATAACAGCCTCATCAAGATCGACGGAGACTTCTCAGACTGGGCAGGTCTCGAAGGAGTGTCGGTCGCTACCCTCCCTGCAGGCGAGGTGGCTTACAGCGCAATGAAGGTATTCAAGGCCATCGCAGACGAATTCTACATCTATATGTACTTCGAGATGGACTGCACCAACCTTGCGGTTATGGACCTCTTCATCGACCTGGACAACTCGAACGCCACCGGACAGACCGCCAACTGGCCTGCCACAGGAGCTGAAATCCTGCTCCAGAGCTCGTTCGACCACACCCTCGAAATCCCCGCTTCGATCTACAATCCTATCGTTCGTGTCTACGGCGGAGAGCCAGGCGGCACCGAGTGGACTTGGATCGACGATGCCGGAATGAACTTCACCACCACCTGCGTCCCGGTCAAGAAGACCGACGAAATAATCTGCGTGGAGATGAGGATGATACGCGAAATGATGTCCATCGACGGACTTCAGGACAGCTTCAGCATCGGCGCCATCATCGAGAACAGCAACTGGACCATCATCGGCAAACTTCCTTGCCTCACCGAGGCTGAGAAAGCCGGCGAAGGTGCTCCCCAGGAAGCCGGACTTCGCGTAAACACCATTAAGTAATGCGCAAACTCGCTCTCATTCTTCTCTGCCTGCCGCTGCTTTTCAGCTGCGGCCCCAAACCGCTGGTCATTCCGCTCTCGGAAGGTGAAGCGGTGTGGGGAGGTCATATCAAGGACGGCTCTCTGATGCCGTTCAAGCCCGGGTTTGAAACCTCTCTGGAATACAATCTTTCCAATCAGGTCAATCCCCTGCTTCTTACCTCTGGAGGGAAGTATGTCTGGAGCGACAATCCTTTCAGTTTCCGGATTCAGGACGATGCTATCGTCATAACCGGACACATCTCCGAAATCGAATGGGAGAAAGCCGGGGAGACTCTGGCAGATGCATTCAAGGCAGCTGCCGCCAGACACTTCCCCGCCGACGGCCAGATGCCGCCCGCAGAGTTCTTCCGTATGCCCCAGTACAACACCTGGATAGAACTGATGTACGATCAGAACCAGGAAGGCGTGCTCAATTACGCCCGTGGCATCCTTAAGAACGGCCTTCCTCCCGGAATAATAATGATCGACGACACCTGGCAGGAGGACTACGGCAAATGGGTCTTCCATCCGGGCCGTTTCCCCGATCCGAAGGCGATGTGCGACGAGCTTCACCGCCTTGGCTTCAAGCTGATGCTGTGGATATGCCCGTTCGTGAGTATGGACCAGTACCTTATCTGCCGCGAGATAATGGCGGACAAGGGTTTCCTGCTGACTGGCGCTCCGAGCTGGGAAGATGCCTCCGACCCCTATCCGGTCCGCTGGTGGAACGGGACGTCGGCCGTGCTTGACTTCTCCAACGAAGCGGCTGTCCGCTGGTTCGACTCGCAGCTCAAGCGGCTGACGGACGACTACGGTGTGGACGGTTTCAAGTTCGACGCCGGCGACTTCGACTTCTACCCTTCAGACGCACTCGCGAAGGGCGGCAAGGTTCCCGCGTGGGAGCAGTGCTCGCTGTTCGTGGACCACGCCGTGGGCTATCCCTATAACGAACTCCGCGCCGGATGGCGCAACGCCGGAAGGCCAGTTGTTCAGAGGCTTCACGACAAAGGCCATTCGTGGGAGGACCTGCGCAAGCTGATCCCCGAGATGATGGCCGAGAGCCTGATGGGCTTCAGCTTCTGCTGCCCGGATATGGTCGGCGGAGGCAGCTTCGAGACCTTCCTCAGCGGCAAGACCGACCCTGAGTTGATCGTCCGCTCGGCCCAGGTCCACGCGCTGATGCCGATGATGCAGTTCTCGCTCGCGCCGTGGAGAGTGCTGGATAAGGAGCACTATGCCGCCGTGCTGAAGGCAGTCCGACTGCGCAGCGAGTTGCTGCCGCTGATCCAGAGTCTGTTCGAGCGCGCGGCCCGGACGGGAGAGCCAATCGTCGCACCGCTGGAGTACGTATTCCCCGGCGAAGGGCTGGCTCCGGTCGTGGACGAGTTTATGCTCGGCGACAGCGTGCTGGTCGCGCCTATGCAGGACCCTGGAACCCGCAGGACAGTCGTACTGCCCGCAGGACAGTGGAAAGCCGACGACGGCCGTCTCTACGAAGGCGGAAAGCACGAGATAGACGTGCCGCTGGACCGTATTCCTGTTTTTGAAAAAATGTAATTGACATATGAAACGCTTACTTTCGTTTATTGCAGCCGCTTCGCTGTTTTGCGCTTGCGATGATTTTCAGCTGCCCGATTTCGGCTTCAACCTGAACAAGGGCGACGAAACCGAAAAACCGGATGACAAACCGACTCCCGAGCCCGAGCCCGAACCGGAGCCTGAGATTCCTTCAGAGACAGGTAACGACGCTCCCGGCGGCTACGACTGGACCGGCGTGAAATACACTTTCCAGGAGTCGACCGACGTGATCGCCAATCCTGAAAGGGGCTTTATGAAGTATCAGGACTTCAAAACCAGTACTTCTGCGCTAAAAGCATCCGCCGTGAAGGCCCAGAGAGCCGAGGGACGCACCCTTTACTACACTGGCTTCTACCTGACCGACTTTATGAACGGAGACATCTCCGATTCGTACCTCAAGAAGATTCAAGACACGATGGACGCCCTGCGTGAAGGCGGCGGCAAATGCGTTCTGCGTTTCGCCTACAAAGACAGCGAGAAGCATCCCTACGATCCCTCCGAAGAGATCGTAATGAGGCACATCGCCCAGCTCAAGCCCATCCTGCAGCAGAATGAAGACGTGATATTCGTGCTCCAGGCAGGTTTCGTGGGGGTTTGGGGAGAGTGGTACTACACAGATAACTTCGTTTTCCAGCCCTCCTCCAACGACGACTATCTCCCGCGCAAGAGGGTTGCCGAAGCGCTGCTGGATGCAATGCCGCTTTCCCGCCAGGTGGAACTCCGTACTCCTCAGTTCAAGATGAGGATGTACAACCTTACCCTTAAGGACACCCTCACTGCCAAGACTGCTCATAAAGAAACGAATCTCGCCCGTCTCGCCGGCCACAACGACTGCTTCGGCGCCGCTGCCGACGACTGGGGGACCTTCGACAATGAAAGCGGTGACCGCGCCTTCTGGAAGGCCGAGACCCGCTACACCATTATGGGCGGCGAGACCTGCAACGTCTCCGACTACTGCACCTGCCAGGCTTCCACCAAGGATATGGTCGACTATCACTGGACCTACCTCAACATCGACTACCACGGCGATGTGATCAACGGATGGAAGAGCAACGGCTGCTACAACGATATAGTAAAGAAACTCGGCTACCGCCTCGTGCTTGACAATGTCGAGCATAAGGAGAACGTGGAGGCAGGCAAGGATCTGGAGATTGCCATCAACTTCCGCAACGACGGCTATGCCGCGCCGATGAATCCCCGCCTCGTGCAGCTTATCTTCGTGGATGCCGACGGCAAGAAGACCGTGTTCCCCGTGGCTTCAGACCCTCGCAAGTGGCAGCCGGGCCCTCACACCGTCCTCACCTCGATCAAGCTTCCCGCAGCAAAGGGAACCGTCTATATGAACCTCAACGACCCTCTGCTCAAGGACAACCCGCTGTACAGCATAGCTTTCGCAAACAAGAACGTCTTCGATTCCAAGACCGGCTACAACAAACTGTTCGAGCTTAAATGAGACTGAACCTGGTAGCTGCGGCGGCGCTGCTTGCGGTGCTCGCCGTTTCTTGCAAATCCCCTTCCGTGAAAGGCTATTGGGACAACCATAAGCCCGATATTACGGATATACGCGCGGCCGAAGACGAGTTCGCGGAGTTTGCCGAACTCGCGGTCGCCGCGCCCGAGGAGGACGCCCACGCGGAGATTGACAAGCTGTTCGACCTCCTGAAGGCCGACGAAGTCGCCTACTTCGTTTACACCGAGTGGGTGGTGACCGCCTTCTACTCTTCGGCGTCTCCCTGCCGCAATTGCCCTCTGTTCGTTTACTCTATGGAGCGCGTTCTGGGCGACGGCATAATCGAGGGCTACGACGCCGAATTATACTCCCGTTTCGTGACTGCCTGCCGTTCCAACCTCATAGGTGACCCCCTAACGCTTCCTTCCCTTATAGACCGTACGGGAAATGAGGTGGAACTGGAAACCGGACAGCCGACGCTGTTTATGGTGGTGGACCTCACCTGCCCCAGCTGCCTTAAGGCACTGGAAAAGATGAAGGGCAGTTACCCGGAAGCGCGCCACGTCGCTCTTTGCAGCGGCCCCGGCCGTCTTCCCTCGATTGAAGGATGGGAAACATACAAAGCACTCGACTCCGACAGCGTTTACGACGCCGGGGCCGCGCCTTTCTACTTCCTGACAGACAAAGATGGAATTATTGAAATAACCTATACAAGAGCTTTATGATTATGAAGAGATTGATGATGCTTTCGGCACTTCTGCTCGCCGGAACACTGTTCTTCGCCTGCAATCCGGACAATCCCGGAAAAGACGACAAAGAAAAAGACAAACAAAAGCAAGAGGAACCCGACTACACACCCAAACCCGGCACTTACACTTTCGTGATGCCGACATACAACTTGAAGGGAGGCGCTCCCCAGGGCAAAACCACCTGGGAGGCAGGTGACCAGATCTATGTCCACGGCAACTACGCCCCCGCTTCGGTGATAGTCACTCTCGAGCCGGGCAACATCTCCGAGGACGGTAAAACCGCCACGGTCCAGCTCGATCAGGTGCCTGCATCCGGCGCGGTTCCGGATATCCTCTATGCCGCCTATCCCGCCGACGCAGTTCAGATGGAATCCTCAATCTGCGATGCGAACACCCGTTTCGTTCCGAACCACACGGCTCTTCTTACCGCATACCTCCAGGAGGGCAATAAATTCAACTTTACCTATGTGAACGGCGCTATCGCCTTCACCACCACAGAACCTTGCGACAGTTTCGTGGTGGTGGGCAACGCCAGCCAGGAACTCGTTTTCGAATACGTCGTGGTGAACGTCACCAGCCAGGCGCAGCTCTACCGCAGCGATGTGGGCGCAGGCAGCCGTTTCTACCGCTCGGCGATGGACGGAAACTCCGGAATAGCTTACCTCCCGGTCAGGGCCACCTTCAACGAAAGGGGCTTCAACATTTACCTAAAGAAGGGCGACTCGTATCCGAAGATCTACCGCCACATCAAGGACGCCGATCTGAACCACGGCGACCTGCTCGACCTGGGCGACATCACCTCCAATCTTGAAGACTACACCGGACCGGCACCCGTCGAGCCGGTAATGCCTGTGATGGGAACCTACGAAAGGATTAAGGTCAATGTCGAAGAACTCTCCGGCATCTGCCTTACTGCAGAAAAGGACGCCCTCTGGGCAGTCGGAGACCAGGGTCAGCTCGCCAGGGTGACCTTCGACGGCACCGTTACAAACATCAAGCACTTCAGCAACGACCTCGAAGCCATCACCCTTGACACGGACACCGGCGACCTTTACATAGCCGCCGAAGGTTCTCAGAAGGTCTACAGGTGCTCCGATCCTTACACCTCATACACCAGTGTGTTCACGGTTGAAGATGCAAAGGACTACGGCAACAGCGGCCTCGAAGGTATCGCCTACTACGGCAACGGCATCCTCTATGTCGGAAGCCAGGTCGGCGCCAACCTCTGGAAATACACCATTGACGGAGAAAAGATCGGCGACTACGTCAGCCTGAAGAAACTCTCCAACAAGATAATCGAAGTCGGAGGATTGTGCTACGATGCGGTCAACGACTGGCTGTGGGTCACCGACTCCGAGAGCCATAGACTCCACGTTCTCAGCGGCGACGCATCCACACTCCTGACAAGTTACCGCGTACCTTTCGCGGGCAACAACGAGTCAGTTTGCGTGGACCACGAACGCGGTCTGGTCTATCTCGGCGACGACGATGACGACAATCCTTCTATCTACAAGATTTCATTCACCGGCCTCAAGCCCGAAGATCGCGAAAAATGAAAAGAGTAGTTTTCCTGGCCGCGCTGGCAGTTTGCGCCTTTTCCTGCAAACCTAAAGAGGGCCTGCAGTACTACCAGACCAATCGCACCTACGACATAGTTTCGGTCACCGAGCCGGCGCAAGACGCTGAAGTCCGCAACATCATTTTTATGATCGGCGACGGAATGGGCCTTGAGCAGGTCAGTTGCGCCTGGGTGCTTAACCACGGCAAACTTAACCTCGACAACTTCCCCTTCACCGGTATTTCGCGCACCTACTGCACGGACAATCTGATCACGGATTCCGGCGCGGGCGGAACCGCCCTTGCGGTCGGTCAGAAGACGGCTTACAGCCACGTGGGTGTAGCGGCGGACGGCTCGGACCTCCAGAGCGTGCTGGTGCGGGCGCGCGAGCTTGGCAAGAAGACCGGTGTGGTCGTAACCTGCCACTTCGCGGACGCGACGCCTTGCGATTTCTGCTGCCACAACGCCGAGCGCTACGAGCAGGAAGACCTGATCGCCGACTATGTTGACTGCGGGGTGGATTACCTCGCCGGCGGCGGACTCGACTGGTTCACCACGAAACGCACGGACGGGCGTGACATTACCGCAGAGCTAGCCGCGGCGGGGTACAATGTGGCCCTCGACGAGTCCGCGCTGATGAGCGCCGGGCTCCCCTCATTCGGCATCCTTTCACCGGACAACCTGCCGGTCGCGCAGGAGCGCGGCGACCTGTTCCGCAGGATGGTTGCGCGCGGACTCGAACTGCTATCCGCCGACCCGGACGGCTTCGTGATGATGATCGAAGGCTCCTGCATCGACGACTGGCTGCACGGTAACGACATAGGCCTCGCTATGGAGGAACTCCTCGACTTCGACCGCACCATCGGCGACGTGCTCGAATGGGCCGCGGCCGACGGGCACACGCTAGTGGTGGTCACGGCAGACCACAATACCGGCGCCCTCACCCTGCAGGACGGCGACCTCGCCGAGGGCCGGATCGGCGTAGCCTTCGGCAATGACAGCCACAACGGCATTGCCGTGCCCGTCTACACCTGGGGCCCCGGCTCCCGCGCTTTCACCGGCATCAAGGAGAATGCGGACTGGGGTAAACTTATAGCTTCATTTGTCAAATAGTTATGGTTGAGAAAAAACATAATTGGCTGTTATACGCCATCATTACGATGATTACCTGGGGTGTCTGGATGACATTCTCAGACCCCACTTTGGGTGATCTTTACCTGGGTATTCCCAAGGACTTCCCTTCCGAGATGGTCTATGTCGTATGGGCCCTCTCTATGATTCCGTGCGCCATTTTCGCACTCGCCAACATCAAGTTCAAACTGGACGTCAGGCCGAAGACCGTCGCACTGAGTATGGGTGTCGGCCTTCTCGGCGCCGGCGGACAGCTCGTGCTGTTCCTCGCGCTCAAGTATGCGCCGTCGTACCTCGTGATGCCTATGATTTCCGTGGCCCCGATAGTCACGGTTATCCTGTCTTCCATCTTCCTGAAAGAGAAGGTCTCGAAACTTGGCATACTTGGTATTATTCTGGCCTTCGTCGCCATCATCTGCTTCGCCATCCCTTCGGACACCGAGGGCAGCGCACAGGGCTGGCTGTGGATAGTCCTCGCGGCAGTGGTCTTCATCTGCTGGGGTATCCAGGCGTTCGTGATGAAGCTCGCGAACAACCACACCCCGGATGCGGAGAGCGTCTTCGTGTATATGGCTATCGCCGCCGTGGTGCTGATCCCGGTCGCGTTCCTTCTTCGCTCCCCTTCCGAGCTCACCGCTTTCGGCTGGGCTGCCCCCACCAAGGTCTTCTTCGTGCAGATTCTCAACGCCATCGGCGCCTTCACCCTCGTCTATGCCAACCGCTACGGCAAAGCGATGGTCATCGCCCCGTTGGCCGATGCCTGCTCGCCCGTGATCTGCTGCCTCCTGTCCATCGTGCTGCTTCTGATTGCGCGTCTGGACGCTCTCCCGACCGTCTGGCAGATCTCCGGTATGGTCGCCGCCATCTCCTGCGTGCTGATCTTCAGCCGCGAATAGCCCCCCCCGTGGCACCTATCACGCTGATACTCAGCACCTTACTAAAAGTCGACTCCGTGTTTTCCGGAGCCGACTTTTAGTATATACCTGACTCATAGAGACTTCCGCGCCACGCTCGTTTCAGCTTCTTTCACGTCCTTTCGCCAGCCCCTCTGTGGTGTACTGTGATGGGGGGGGCGGGTTGTGTGTGTTCTTTTTATGAAATAAATTTCATAAATTTGTAGACTGCGTAATATAGCGTTATAACGAAACGATGCTATTGACGAGCATAATATCATTCTTTTTGGCACTTGGCAGCCCTGCTGACGGGGCGTCCGGAATGCCAGTGAGCGTCCAGTGGACGCCCACCTACGCAGCCGTGGACAGCACCGCAGCGGAGGAAGGGAATGATATGGCTCTGGGAGGAACGTGGATTCCCGAACAGGTGGGGAATGAGGTAAAGAAGGGCGCGGTGCACTTCCGTTGGAACAAGTATCGTTACGAATCGGGCTATATGGACAACGCTCAGGCTGCAGCCACGGTAAGGAAGATACTCGAGGAGATAGGCCTGGAACACGTGGATTCTGTGATCGTGACAGCGTACGCGTCACCCGAGGGCGTGTATGAGCACAACCAGATGCTCAGCCGCAAGCGCGCGAAGGAGTTCGACACCGTCGTGAAGAAGGAACTCGGTCTCGCGGCCGAAGGACTGAATCTGATCGTCAGGCCGGGCGGAGAAGCGTGGGCGCTGCTCAAGGAGCGTATCGTCAGCGACGAGAACATCTCCGACGTGGCGCGTGAGCGCATCCTGAGGCTGTTGGACAACGACAAGATCGGCTGGGACACGAAGAAATGGCGTATGGAGAACGGTTGGCTCGGCCAGACCCCGAAGGAGGGCGACATCTACCGATGGATGCTCACCAAGCACTATCGTTACCTCCGCTCGCTCGCCGTGGACATCTATGTCTCTAACGTGCTCGTCGCGGTCGACGGACAGACTATCGACGTCGTGCCCGAAGAGCCCACGGTGATCCCCGAAGAGCCGGCTGACACCCTCGAGCAACCGGTACAGACCCTCGAAGAGCCGGTGGACTCCCTCAAGCAGCCGGCACAGACCCCCGATCAGGTCGGGGACGCCAGGATGCCTCTCCAGAGGCTCGCGGAGATCGTGAGCCGCCCGTTCAAGGTTGGTTACAAGCATCTCTGCAAGCTGGCGAAGAAGCGGATAGTGGTTGTGGACACCAGCGCATTCGAGGAATTCGACGACGACAAGACGGTCGAAAGACTGGACAGCATACAGCACGTGCAGCTGCTCGAACAGGAGCATAGCCGCGAACTCGCGGGACGCGGGGATAAGACCCCCGAGGCCATAGAGGACGATAAACCCTTCTGGCCCGTGATCGGCATAGGCACGAACCTTCTGTACGACGCGACCTACATTCCGGGATACGGTTTCACCAGCATCCCGTCCGCGACACTGGAATACTATCCGGAGAGCGGAAAATACACGATAGGGGCGGACGTGGAGTGGCCGAACTGGAAGCACGCGGACGAGCATCGCTACTTCCAGGTCCACAACATTTCGCTGTGGGGACGCTACTACTTCAACCCCGAACAGTACCGCTTCAACGGCTGGTATCTGAGCGGCAGCGCGAACGGCGCAATGTTCGGCGTGGGCTGGAACAAGAAGGGTTGGAACGGAGAAGGATTAGGAATTTCAGTGGGCGGAGGCCACAAATGGACCTTTGGACGCATCTATATAGATGCGGGTCTCGCGCTGGGAGTTTTTTACGCACGGTACGACTCCTACACCTGGGGAGGCGATGCCACCGGTTGGTACTACTACGACTATGCCGGCGACCCCGACGACTTCGAGCCCAGACTCAAGCGTTGGCTGTGGCTTGGCCCCACCAGACTGCAAGTAACCATTGGGGTTGATCTGTTCAACCGCAACCACATAAAGAGGAAATGACAGGCAGCAGGCTCATAAGGAAGATCATCATCGCCGTGGCGGTAATCGCCGTGGCGGGGTGCACTATCGAGCCTATCCTGCACCTCCGCAAGGCCATCCGCGCACAGGTGGCGGTGACGCCGAAGATCAATGTGGATGTGATGTGGCAGGTCAACTGGGCCGCGAACTGGACATTCAACTGGAATGTGGCGACCCTCGGCCCCGTGGGCTATACCATCCCGGCGAGTATGCGTATGCACGTGTTTACCCAGGGCCCTGACGGCGAACCTATCGCCCACGTAATCCATAACTTTATGGGTGACGAGGCCCAGCTGGAGGTGTTTGTGGGAACGCACGACATCCTGTTCCACAACAACGACTCCGAGGCTATCCTCTTCCAGCAGGAGAACGAATTCGCGCACGTGCACGCCAACACACGCCAGATCGCCAAGGGTATCAAGGCCTCAACCCGCATTCTCACCATCCCGCAGAAGCTGGCGGCCACCAAGGCTGACGAAGACGAGGATCCGGTCGAAACCATCGTGAACGAACCGGTCAACCTTACCCCGGACGGTCTGTTCTCGCTCTACGACAAGGACCAGGTAATCACGGACAATCTCGACGACTACGAACTCGTGGGCGAGAAGTACATCCTCCGCATCGAGGGTGAACTGACCCCGAGCACCTTCATCTACCTCTTCCAGTGCAAGCTGGCCAACAACGACGGCCGAGTGATCGGAAGCGCGGGCGGTGCGGCTCTGACCGGAATGTCGCAGGGCGTGGACCTTATGACCCGCGAGACCTGGCAGCAGACCGCATCCTACCTGATGGATGTGTATATGGACAAGGAGCAGGATATGCTCGGCGCGAAGGTCTATACCTTCGGAATCCCCGGCTGCAACCCCTACGACGAAGCGTCTGTGGCCGCAGTCACCGAGGGCGAGCATTACCTCGTGCTGAATGTGAGCTATGTGAACGGCAGCTACAGAAATATCAGTATCCCTGTCACCGAGCAGGTTCGCGCCCTCCCCACCGGCGGCGTCATCACCCTCGAACTGGACGTCAACGACTTCCCTCCCGACGAGAGTGCCGGCGGCTCCGGAGGCTTCGAAGCGCTCATCGGAGACTGGAACGAAGAGACCGGTTCAACGACAATTATCAATTAATTATCAATAATTTTAACTATTTTTATTAACCATTTAATTTTTATGCGTATGAAAAAATTAATGATTCTCGCAGTCGCAGCCATCGCATTGGTTGCCTGCAGCAAGACCTTCGACACAGGCAATGCATCGGAAGGTAGAGCAATCTCACTTGGTACTTGGACAGGCACGATGACCAAGGCCCCTCTTACCACATTCGCAGTGAATGACATCTTCGATGTGTTCGGGTACAAATGGAAGGGAACGGTTGGTTCTCAAACCAATCCAGAAGACGTTTTCGATGGTACTGACGTCAAACAAACATCCTCTGGTGTATGGGAGTATGCTGGCATCAATTCCCAAAAAATGAAATACTGGGATGCCTCCTACGCGGGATACACCTTCTTTGCCGTATTCCCGGCAGGACAACTTGCAGCCGAAGCAGGAGGAGCCGACTACACTCAGGCTGGTGATTTCACCACAAATCAGCAGACTTATGATGGATCGAATGAAAAGATTCTCGTAGCAAAGAAAAACACCGTAGAAAACGGCTCTTTCGGCAATACTGTTCAACTTCATTTCAATCACACGGCTTCTTTGGTAGACTTCCAGTTCAAGAAGCACTCTGATCTGACCAATACCGCTGTATCTGTTACCGCATTCGGTCTTTCCAACATACGCACAACGGGAACATACACCGTTGCTAGTTATGATGGATCGAACAATCCAGTAGGTGCTACCGTTGATGGTGTTGTCGGACTAGGATGGACTCCTGATGGCACGCCTACAGTCAACGCAACGCCTGCTGCAGGTGTATATGCTCTTGCTTCAGCTGCAACAAGTGCTGCCGCCGCCACTGCCAATGTTGACCTTCTGACCAATCTTGTTTTAATGCCCCAGAAGTTCGCCACTGGTGCGGGTGCACAATCTCTCCACATTGAATACACTATCACTGATGAGAATTCTCAGGTTAACACATACACAGCAGATGTTGAACTCGGCGCTTTTGATACGGTAAATAACACTAGCAACGAGGACGCCAAGGTTCCGGCTTGGTTGCCTGGCGTTCACTACACTTATTTGATTACCATCAATGCTAAGGCAATTGTCTTTACCGCACAGATTGATGACTGGACGACAAATAGCGCTTTCTACTATCTTGCTAACTAACAATGCTTAACCGCATCATACGCATTATAGGGGCGACTTTATGCAGTGCCCTGCTTCTGGCAGGGTGCTGCAAGAAGCTGCACGACCCGGCACCGACACCGGCGGAAGCCATCAGCTTCGACGCCGGGTCCTCCCTATTGCAAGATGATGCAGTCAGCACGAAAGCCTACCCTGGGAGTTTTACCAGTTTCGGCGTTTTCGCTTTCATCCAGACGAATAACGGAAACTGGGGCTGGACTTCATGGACACCGAATCTGATGTTCAACCAAGCAGTCAGCGTCAGCGGGGCGACATATAACGCCGCCGGCGTGGCCGATGTCGACGGAGCAACTTTCAGTTACACTCCAACCGCTTACTGGCCAGCCCCGGGAAACAAGGCGTCCTTCTGGGCTTACTCCCCGTACGATGCAAATGCTTCGCTGCTCCAGAGAGGCACATTTACCACGTATACTGCGGCCACCAAAGGAATCCCCGATATTCGTTTCACGGTTACTAACGGGAAGACAGACCTGATGGTTTCCAATGTAGTTAAGAACAAGACTGCCGTCACTTGTACCCCGACGGGTGTGGTCAATTTTTCTTTCCGTCATGTCCTCAGTTGGATTGATTTCGTGATACAAAAACTGGATGACGACAACGACGACTTCACCGTGAACCTGACATCCATCAGTTTCGAGAATATCTACCTCACCGGCATCTGCAGGAATGGGAACGAAAACCCCTCGTGGGCAGGTTGGAGTGGCCAACGGAGTTCTCTCCCCGTGTTCTCCGGAACCCGTGAAGTAACTTCCTCGGCGGTTACTTTGTCAGACTATTCGGTTATGCCTATTCCCCAGACCCTTGTGGACACGGAAGCCCGAATGCGGATAGCATACACGTTGGAGAATCAAAGTGAAGGTATTTCGGAATCGAATGTGTACACATTCCCTATCACAGCCGACTGGGCTGCAGGGAATCATTACACTTACACCATTCAGATCAAACCCGACTGGCCCATCAAGTTCACCGTCACCTGGAGTGACTGGGGCACTGCCCATAACATTGATTTAGCAGATTAAGGATGAGTCTTTTCCGCTCCATACGGTTCTGTTGGTTGCTGCTTCCGCTGCTTGCGGGATGCGGCAAGGATTCGTATCCGGAGGAGAAGCGTCCCGACATCTCTTTCTCCCCTGGCGTGACTGTCGAGACGAAAACCGGTTCGGCGAAACCGAATGATCAGTCTGTGCTCATTGCCGACGGAAAGCAAATCAGCCTATTCGGTCAGTTGGTACTGAATGAGGGTGAGCAGAATGAGAGTGTAACCCCGATTTTCAACAACCGTATTCTCGCCTGTTCGGGCAGCCAAGGCAACTACTCCTGGAGTTACTCGCCTCTGCAGTACTGGGAAGAAGAAGGACACTATTACTTTGCTGCGGTCTATCCCTACCACGCCTCCAACGTCTCCATCGGCAACGAAGGCAATGCATTTTTTATCAACGCATTGTATCGCGCAGGTGAGAACAACGACCTGATGGTGGCGCGCTCGCACCGCGATATGGATTCAAGCATCGACAAGTCAACCGTTCCTCTCACCTTCAAACATGCATGCTCGGCGGTCCGTTTCCTTTTCGGCAAGGAATCGACCGACCCCACTGCGGATGAATTCACGCTTACTGATTTCAGTCTGTCCGGACTATCGGTCAGCGGAACCCTGAGAGTGCAGGCCCAGATGACCTCTAATCCGGATGTCAGTTCGGGCAATCACGATGCAGCGTACTGGATACCGGGCTCCATCGGTTCATTGTTCTCATGGACGGCCGACACTCCGGCAGCCAGAAAAAACATCCCTCACCCTTCTGTTGCTCACGACCCCGACGGATATCTGCAGATGGGTTGGTATTACATGGTACCCCAGACATTGGCCAACACTGCCGCAGTCACTTTCTCCATCTCGTACAGCGGACAGAGTCCGATGACCACGGAGTTTGTCATTACTGACCGCGACGGCACTCCCGGTGCTGATACTTGGGAGCCGAATCAGGTATACAACTATTACATTACGATTACGGAGAGCGGATTGAATCTAAGTGTTGTGGCGACACCCTGGGACAATGTCAATGTCTCCACGGACGATATTGTTTTTATGCCTTCATGAGGACTCGTAAGAACATATTGCTGCTGATGG
>JAGAAF010000064.1 GCA_017615435.1 Bacteroidales bacterium | reverse complement strand
CCACATTGGGGGCAACGAAAACGCTTCTGTTGTTTGGTCATATCACTATTTTTATGGAACCGATTCCATAAAAATAGGCGTAATCGTTTATATTTCAGAAGGTTATACCCGGTCTCACCAACCGAAAATGTCCATTATACCGGTTGCGCTTTTTTCGTGCGTGGCGGGTAAGTCTCTAAAGATCAGGGAGATACTGAAACTCGGCTCCGGGATTTGCGGAGTCGAGTTTTAGGGAAGGGGCTGTGAATCAGGGAGTTAGGCGCCACGGGCTATTCTTGCTGGCCGCCGGCGAGATCGAGGATTTCGGCGGTAATCTTGGCCTGGCGGGCTTTGTTGTACTCGAGGGTGAGTTCGTCGAGGATTTCGTTGCCGTTGTCGGTGGCGGTCTGCATAGCGACAGTGCGGGCGGCGTGCTCGGCGGCGGCGCTGTCAAGCAGCAGGGAATAGATGCGAAGTCTCAAAGTTTTAGGCAGTAATTCTGAATAGAGTGCCTTAAGGTCGGGTTCGACAAGGTATTGGGCGAGCAGTTCTTCGACCGAAGCGGAGTCGCCTTCTTTACGCTCGAAGGGGAGGTAGGTCTCGACGAAAGGTCTCTGGGAGGAGGTCGAAAGGAAATGGTTCCAGACCAGCACCACCTTCGAGTATCGTCCGGACATATATCCGTCGACCAGTTCGTCGGCAAGTGCTGCAGCCTCGGCGTAGGACGGATGCGCGGACAGTTCGGTGAAATCGCGCACGGACTTCAGACCGGTCTTCGCCAGAGCATCCGCGATCTTGCGGCCGATGGCGTACAATTCGACTGATTCGGCGCCGATTTCGCCGATAACTTCTCGCGCTTTCTTTATTACGTTGTTGTTGAACCCGCCGCACAACGATGAGTTGGAGCTCAGGGCGACCACGGCGACTTTTTGCACCTCGTCATTCCCGGCTGCGACCGGGAATCTGTCGGCGGCGACCGAAATTGCGTCAAGGATGGAGGCGAGTTCGCGCTCGTAGGCTCCGCAGTTCTCCGCGGCCTGCTGGGCCTTGCGGAGTTTGGCGGAGGCGACGAGCTTCATCGCCGAAGTAATCTTGAGGGTACTCCGGACGGAAGCGATACGGGCCTTTGTTTCCTTGAGCGTTGCCATTAATCAGTCAGACTCTTGCAAACGATAGCGGCGGTCTTTTCGACAGCCTTGATATCAGAATCAGCGAGCTTACCAGCAGCGAGTGACTCGAGCACATCGGCGTGGTCCGCCCTCATCTTCGTAAGGAAGAGGTTCTGGAATTCGTGGACCTGGTCGATGCGGATGGATGCCATAAGCGCGTGAGTGCCGCAGTAGAGCACTGCGACCTGCTCGCCCACGGGCATAGGGGAGTACTGGGCCTGGATCAGAAGGCGAGTGTTCTTGCGGCCCTTGTCGAGAGCCATCTCGGTGATCTTATCCACATCGGAAGAGAACTTCGAGAAGGCCTCAAGTTCGTTGTACTGGGCCTGTTCGATCTTCAGGGTTCCGGCGACCTTCTTCATCGACTTGACCTGGGCAGCGCCGCCGACTCGGGACACGGAGATACCCACATTGATAGCCGGCCTCTGGCCTTGATTGAATAGTCCTGCCTCCAGGTAGATCTGGCCGTCCGTAATGGAAATCACGTTGGTCGGGATGTACGCCGACACGTCGCCGGCCTGCGTCTCGATGATAGGCAGAGCGGTAAGCGAACCGCCCGCCTTGACCTTTCCGCGCAGTGATTCAGGCAGGTCGTTCATCTGCTCGGCCACCTCCTGCTGGGCAATTATCTTCGCCGCGCGCTCAAGCAGACGGGAGTGAAGGTAGAATACATCTCCCGGGTAGGCCTCGCGGCCGGAGGGGCGGCGCAGGATAAGGGAGACCTCGCGGTAAGCGACGGCCTGCTTAGAGAGGTCGTCGTAGACCACGAGGGCGTGTCTGCCCGTGTCGCGGAAGTACTCGCCGATTGCGGCTCCCGCAAACGGGGCGAAGTACTGGACGGCAGCTGCGTCTGCCGCAGTGGCCGCGACCACTATCGTGTAGTCCATAGCTCCCTTGGAGCGCAGCGTCTCCACTATGTTCGCGACCGTCGAACCTTTCTGGCCCACGGCCACATAGATGCAGTAAACGGGATCGCCCTTGAGATAGTTCTCCCGCTGGTTGATTATCGTGTCCAGGGCAATGGCGGTCTTGCCGGTCTGGCGGTCGCCGATGATGAGCTCGCGCTGTCCGCGGCCGATGGGGATCATAGCGTCGATGGCCTTGAGACCGGTCTGCAGCGGTTCGGTTACGGGCTGACGATAGATAACGCCCGGGGCCTTGCGCTCCAGCGGCATCTCGAAGAGTTCGCCTCCGATCTCGCCCAGTCCGTCGAGCGGGTTGCCCAGCGGGTCCACGACCCTCCCGAGCATCTTCTCGCCCACGCGGATGCTGGCGATGCGCCCGGTGCGGGTGACCTTCATACCTTCTGCGATCTGGTCCGTGCGGCCGAGGAGCACCGCTCCGACGTTGTCTTCCTCCAGGTTCATAGCCACGGCCATCTCTCCGCTCTCGAACTCGAGCAGTTCGCCCGCTTCGCAGGAGGCGAGGCCGTGGATACGGACCACGCCGTCGCTCACCTGCAGCACGAAGCCGACCTCCTCCCACTGAAGGGAAGTGTCGATGTTCTGAAGCTGCCGCAGCAGGATATCGGATATTTCGCTGGGTTTAATGTTGTTCTGTGCCATTCCTACACGATTCGTTTGTTAAGTTCATCAAGCTTGCGGCGTATCTTTTCGAGCTGGCTCTTCGCGCTGGCGTTGAGCTGCCTGTCGTCCACCTCAAGCACAAATCCCCCTATCAGGTCGGGGTCTACCTTTGACGTGAAGAGTATCGTACCGTCTATGGTCGAGGCAAGAATCTGCCGGAGTTTTTCCTCGAGAGCTGGGGATTGTGCTGCCATCGTGAGGCGCACTTCCACTATCCCGTTCTCTTTTCGGTAGAGATCCACAAAACTCCGGAGGATGAACTTCACGTAAGGCATACGCCCGTTGCGAATCAGGAGTTCGACCAGTTTCTGAATGTCTTCCTCCAACTTCGCCGGCTTTGCTTCCGGATGCTCAAGAAGCGCAAGCGCCTGCGAGCAGTCCTGCTCGCCCCTGCCGGACTCACGCGAGAGTTCCAGCAGAGCTTTGGCATAGCGCTTCGAGATGGCTCCGGTGTTCATCAGCCGTTAACTTTTGTCTTGTGTTCTCTGAACTTCATCGATAAGCCTGTCGAGGTAGGCGCCCTGCTTCTTGTCGTCGTCAAGATCGGCCCTGAGGACCTTCTCCGAGACTTCGACCGAGAGCCGGGCGACCAGCCTGCGGATATCGCGCAGGGCGGATTCTTTTTCGGCGGCAATCTCGATGCGGGTTTGCTCCAGCACCTTTTCCGCCTCCTCCCTTGCTTTATCCTTGGCCTTGGCCACGATTGAATCCGATGTGGCGGCAGCGTCGCGCAGTATCTTCGCCTCCTCGGCCTTGGCTTCGGAGATAATCTGCTCGCGGCGCTCCGCCATCTCGGCAAGGGCCTTTTCCGCCTCGTCGGCTTTACGCAGGCTCTCTTCAATACGGTCCGATCTCTTTTCCACCATTCCGGTGATGACAGGGAAACCGAACTTCGCGAGGATGAAGAACACCACCGCAAAGATCACCGTCATCCAGAATAGCAATCCGAAATCTGGAGTAATGAGAGACATAACTACCTAAGAATGCCGAGCAGACAGACAAGAATTGCGAACAGACACGCACCCTCCACGAGAGCGCCGATGATGATGGCAAGCATCTGATACTTGCCCGTAAACTCTGGCTGACGGGCGCCTGCTTCGAGGGCCGACTTACCGATCTTGCCGATACCGATTGCGGCAGCGATTGCCGCCACAGCTGCGCCGAGGGCTGCTCCTGCTTTTCCGAGGGCTGCTCCTGCGGCTGCCTGAAGAATCATTGTGAGTAACATAACAATATAGGTTTAATGATTAATTATTCAGTTGAATGTTGTCTTGAAAGTCCGATGAACACGCTGGAGAGCATAGTGAACACATATGCCTGGATGAATGCCACCAGCAGTTCCAGTATATCCATAAATATTCCGAACAAGATGGAAATCACGCTGAGACCGGCGTTGAGGCCTACGCCCATCTTGGCTGTCAGGAAGATGACGGCGATGACGCCGAGCAGCATAAAGTGCCCTGCGAGTATGTTCGCAAAGAGCCTCACCATCAGGGAGAAGGGTTTCGTGAACATACCGATTATCTCGATGAGGGGCATCAACGGCAGCGGCACCTTCAGCCAGGTGGGCACTTCCGGCCAGAGGATTTCTTTCCAGTAGTGCTTGTTGCCGAAGAGGTTCACGGCGAGGAAGGTACACAGCGCCAGCGTCATCGTGATGGCGATATTGCCCGTGATGTTCGCACCGCCGGGGAAGAAGGGCACGATTCCCATCAGGTTGTTGATGAAGATGAAGAAGAATGCCGTCAGAAGGTAAGGGGAGTACCGGCGGTAGTCCGGACCCACGCATTCCTTGATTATGTCGTCTTCCACCATCATTATCAGCATCTCCATAAGGCCGGCAAAGCCGCGCGGAGCCTCTTTGGTGGTGTCGTGCCGTTTGTACCAGCGGGCAGTCAGCAGTATGATGAGTACGAGAATCAGAGAGTTGATCATCAATCCCAGGACGTTCTTTGTGATGGAGATGTCCAAAGGTTTAACCGACGTTCCGTCAGGTTGAAGTTCGACCAGCTTACCTTCTTCGCTCAGCACGAAACCGTCATAGGTCTCTCCCTCTTCGATATGCTTCGAGCTGAACACGTGCCAGCCCGTAGTTTTGCTGTGCAGAATCACGGGCAGATGGATCGAGACCGGCTCGCCTTTAATAGTGGTTATATGCCAGCCGTACGAATCGCCCACGTGGCCGAAGAGATATTCGTCCATATCGATGTCCTGCGCCCACGCGAACAGCGGGAGCAGAAGTGCGGTCAGTATGCCCAGCAACCTTTTCATAATTCCACGCAGACTGTCATCTCCCCGCGACCGGTGCGCACGAAGCCGGACGAGATTTTGATTGTCTCGACACGGCCCTCGCGGCGCAGTTTAATCAGCCCTTCGCCGAGCGAGGAGATAATCGGGGCGTGGTTGTCCAGCACCTCGAACTCTCCGAGCGTGCCCGGCAGAAAAACCGCCTGGACTTCGCCTTTGAAGAGTTCCGCTTCGGGAGATATTATTCTGACTTTTATCATTGTGCGGCAGCAGCCTGCTCAAGTATCTTTTTGCCTTTTTCGATGGCTTCTTCTATCGTTCCGACATTGAGGAACGCCTGCTCGGGCACCCAGTCCACCTCGCCGTCCAGTATCATCCTGAAGCCCTTGATGGTATCTTCGATATCCACCATCACGCCCGGTACGCCCGTGAACTGGCTCGCCACGGCGAAGGGCTGCGAGAGGAAGCGCTGGATGCGCCTCGCGCGGTTCACCGTGAGTTTGTCCTCGTCCGAAAGTTCGTCCATACCGAGGATGGCAATGATATCCTGCAGTTCCTTGTTGCGCTGGAGTATCTGCTTCACGCGCTGCGCGGTCTGATAATGGTCTTCGCCCACGACGTTCGGATCCAGGATGCGGGAGGTCGACTCCAGCGGGTCCACGGCGGGGTAGATGCCCAGTTCGGCTATCTTACGGCTAAGGACCGTCGTGGCGTCCAGGTGAGAGAAGGTCGTCGCCGGGGCGGGGTCCGTGAGGTCGTCGGCCGGAACATAAACGGCTTGCACCGAGGTAATGGAACCGTTCTTGGTCGAGGTGATGCGCTCCTGCATCTTACCCATTTCAGTGGCCAGAGTAGGCTGATATCCTACTGCGGAGGGCATACGTCCCAGAAGGGCGGACACCTCAGAACCGGCCTGCGTGAAACGGAAGATGTTGTCTATGAAGAACAGGATGTCGTGCGGGTCAGTGGGATTCGGGCTGTCGCGGAAGGATTCCGCGAGCGTGAGCCCGCTCAGGGCCACGCTTGAACGGGCCCCGGGGGGCTCGTTCATCTGCCCGAAGACCATCGCCACCTGACTCTTCGCCAGTTGCTCGCGGTCTACCTTGCTGAGGTCCCAATGGCCTTCTTCCATACTCTTGTCGAACTCCTCGCCGTATTTGATGACTCCGGATTCTATCATTTCGCGAAGGAGGTCGTTACCCTCGCGGGTACGTTCGCCGACTCCTGCGAACACGGAGAAGCCGTTGTGCTTTTTCGCGATATTGTTGATAAGTTCCTTTATTAGAACCGTCTTGCCCACGCCTGCGCCGCCGAACAGACCGATCTTACCGCCCTTGAGGTAGGGCTCGAGCAGGTCGATGACCTTGATGCCGGTGTACAGCACCTCGCGCGAGGTCTTCAGGTCTTCGAACTTCGGAGGTTCGCGGTGAATCGGGAGGCTCTCGCTACGGTCAAGGTCTCCCAGACCGTCTATGGCGCTGCCGGTGACGTTCATCACCCTGCCCCTGATCTGAGGGCCTACGGGCATCGAGATCGATCCGCCGGTGGCTGACACTTCCATCCCTCGCCTCAGGCCGTCCGTACTGTCCATAGCCACGCACCTGACCGTGTCCTCGCCTATGTGCTGCTGCACCTCGATAACGACCGTCACGCCGTCCGGGCGGACAGTGGTCATCGCTTCGTGAATAAGGGGCAGATCTTTCGGAGCACCGGCCGCGAACTCGAAATGTACGTCCACAACCGGACCGACAATCTGTGAAATATGTCCTATCAGTTCTGACATAATGATGTGACTAAAAATCATATAAATATAATGAAAAAAGTTGAGTATCTTTGACTGATATGAAAATAGGTGTATTAACGGCAATGGACAAGGAGTTCCGTTTGGTGTCGGAACTCGCGGGCAAACAGGATAACATAGTCGTCAGGGCTTCCGGCATCGGTAAGGTGAATGCTGCAGTGGCGGCGTACAAACTGATTGCCGAGGACGAGGTGGACGCGATAATCAATACCGGTTGCGCGGGCGGAGTGGATCCGCTGGTGAAGATAGGCGACGTGGTGATCGGAAGCGCGTGCGCGTACCACGACGTCTGGTGCGGAGTGGAGAACGAAGCCGGCCAGATTCAGGGGCTGCCCGTTCTGTTCGATGCCGAGCCTATGCTCCTGCGCAAAATCGCTATGGAGTTCGGCGCGGACCCGAAGGTGCATATAGGCACTATCTGCACGGGCGACCAGTTTCTTGAGACTGCCGAGGACGACGCCCGCGTGAAGAAGGTGCGCCCGGACGCCCTCGCCTGCGATATGGAGGCGACAGCCATCGCACAGGTGTGCTACAAACTCGGCGTGCCGTTCATCGCCTACAAAGTAATCAGCGACGTGCACTACGCCGGTGCGGACAAGGCCGTTCAGCAGTACGACAATTTCTGGAGCAGTCTCGCCGATGAGTCGTTCGGCGTGCTCGAAAGACTTTTCAAGGCAGTAGCCTGACATAATGGAAGAGAAGATAGTTATCCGGAACGCGACCGTCAACAATCTCAAACACGTGACGGTCGAGATCCCACGAGACAAGATCGTGGTGGTCACAGGCGTGTCCGGATCCGGAAAATCTTCTCTGGCATTCGATACACTTTTCGCGGAGGGCCAGAGGCGTTTCGCCCAGAGCCTTTCGTCCTATGCCCGCCAATTCCTCGGCAGGATGAGCAAGCCGGACGTGGAATCGATAGAGGGCGTGCCGCCGGCAATAGCGATAGAGCAGAAGGTGAGCGTGAAGAATCCGCGCTCCACCGTGGCCACAACCACTGAAATATACGATTTCATCCGCTTGATATTCGCGCGTATCGGTAAAACCTACAGCCCCGTTTCGGGCGGTCTGGTGCACGCGGACTCTGTGGCGGACGTGCTCAAGTATCTGGACACGATCGAAGGAACTGTGCTCATACTCGCGCCCGTCAATTGGGGAGAGGATTGGGTGTCCGCGCTGCTTGGCCTGAAGGAAGACGGTTTCAGCAGGCTGCTCGTCGAAGGCAAGCCGGTGAAGATAGACGATGTCCTGCAGAGCGGTGAAAAGCCGGAAGGCGCGAAACTGCTGGTGGACAGGTTTATGGACCGTTCGGATCGCGCAAGACTTATCTCATCCGTAGGCGATGCGTTCAAAGCCGGCGGGGGAGAGATGTCCGTCGCCGTCGAAGCGGGGGAGAAGGTCTTCTCCGACCGCTTCGAGCTGGACGGCATCAAGTTCCGCCGGCCGGATGAATTCCTGTTCAGTTTCAACAGCCCTCTCGGAGCTTGCCCGGTGTGCGGAGGCCTCGGAAAGATAATAGGCATAAGCGAA
Source organism: Bacteroidales bacterium (assembly GCA_017615435.1). Next base: position 14,145 of record JAGAAF010000064.1, on the reverse strand, counting down.
GACCTTGTAATCCCCGATAAGACCAAGAGTATTTACGACGGAGCGATAGCCTGCTGGCGGGGAGATAAAATGGTCTGGTTCAAAGACCATATGGTAGCGCTTTCCGGCAAATACGGAATAGACATCTTTACGCCCTATCTGAAACTGGACGAGCGCACCAAACGGCTTATCTGGGAAGGCGATCCTCCGAAACCGGGAGACAGCTACGACACTGATCCTGAGCGCCTGATAGGCATCAATGAATTCTTCGCCTGGGTGGAGACCCAGCGTTACAAGATTCAGTATAAGTATATGCTCAGCCGCTTCAGCGGCAAGACTGTGTGCCATTCCTGCCACGGAAGCCGCCTTCGCCCCGAGGCCCTGTACGTGAAGGTGGCGGGCCGTACCATCCACGACTACCTGTCGATGACGGTGGAGGAGAGCATAGATGCTTTCAAGAACATAGAATTAAGCCCGGAAGACAGGGCTGTGGTGGAAGAGCCCCTCTTCGAAGTGCTCAACCGCCTTCAGTGCCTGGAGGATGTGGGCCTGGGCTATCTGACTCTAAGCCGCTCGATGAACACTCTCTCCGGCGGTGAAAGCCAGAGGGTGAACCTCGTGACCGCGCTCGGCAGTTCTCTCGTTGGCTCTATGTACATCCTCGATGAGCCTTCGATAGGCCTGCATCCGAGGGATACGGAACGCCTCATCGGCGTTCTGAAGCGCCTCCGCGACCTCGGCAACACGGTAATCGTGGTCGAGCACGACGAGGAGATAATCCGCGCCGCGGACGTGCTGATCGATATGGGCCCGCTTGCCGGCACCCGCGGAGGCGAGATAGTCTTCGAGGGAAAGTACACTGACAAGCTGCCGGAAGAAGCATATGCCAGATCCCTGACCCTTCAGTACCTGAGCGGCCGCAAGAGCCGCTATATGCGCGAGAAGCGCGGCTGGAATTACTCGATCACTGTGCAGGGCGCGATGGAACACAACCTGAAGACCATCGACGTGCAGATTCCGCTGGGCGTGCTGACCGTCGTGAGCGGCGTGTCCGGTTCGGGCAAGTCCACGCTCGTGGGCGACATCTTGTACCCTGCGCTCTACCGCCAGATCAACGAAGCGGGCGATCCGCCGGGGGCATTCAAGGGCCTGGCCGGCAACCTTGACCGCATCACGCGGGTGGAATATGTGGATCAGAACCCCATAGGCAAGAGCACACGCTCCAACCCCGTGACCTACTTGAAGGTCTACGACCTCATACGCAAGCTCCTTTCGGATCAGCAGTATGCCAAGGTCAGCGGCTTCGGGCCGTCGTTCTTCTCGTTCAACCAGGAAGGCGGCCGTTGCCCCGAGTGCCAGGGAGAGGGAGTGGTCACTATCGAAATGCAGTTTATGTCGGATGTGACTATGGTCTGCGAATCCTGCGGAGGCAAACGCTTCAAACCCGAAATACTCGAGGTGCGCTACCGCGGCAAGAACGTGGACGACATCCTGAATATGAGCGTGTCGGAAGCGATAGAGTTCTTCTCCGAGGGCCCCGAACCGGAGGCGAAGGAAATTGCCCTGAAACTGCAGCCGCTTGTGGATGTGGGACTTGAGTACCTGAAACTGGCTCAAAGTTCCTCTACTTTGTCCGGCGGCGAGAGCCAGCGCATAAAACTTGCATACTTCCTTGCGATGAGCCGCGAACGCAGCGGCCGCGAAAAGATAATGTTCATATTCGACGAACCCACCACCGGCCTTCATTTCAGCGACGTGGAGCGCCTTCTTAAGGCATTCGACGCACTGCTCGAGCGTGGGCACAGCGTGCTGGTGGTCGAGCACAACACGGACGTGATAAAGGCTGCGGACTGGGTAATCGACCTCGGTCCTGATGCCGGAGAACGCGGCGGAGAAGTGGTGTTCGCAGGAACGCCGGAAGATTTGGCAAAGACAGACACATTCACGGCGCAATACATAAAATGATGGATGCAGTAATTACATACGTTAACGGCGCGGATCCGGCCTGGCAGGCATTGTACGCCGCCCACGGCGGCTCCGAGCCCGCCAAACGCTTCCGCGACTGGGGAACCCTTAAGTATCTCATACGCGGCATCCGCAAGTACATGCCCTTTATCGACAAGGTGTATCTGGTAGTTGCGCTTGAAAGCCAGGTCCCGGCGGAAGTCGCAGGCGATGTGACCGTGGTGTTTCACAAGGACATTATTCCCGCGAAGTTCCTCCCGACCTTCAACAGCACCACCATCGAGATGTTCTTACACCGCATCCCGGGCCTTAGCGAGCAGTTCATCTATTTCAATGACGACATCTTCCCGCTCAGACCGACAAGTGCCGAAGTCTTTTTCCCTGACGGCAAGCCTGCGAAGAAGATGTCCCGCCACATGCTGGCGATAGGCGATTACAGACAACAGACGCTGCACAGCGACCGCATGGCCCGCAGAGCGGCTGGAAAGCGCTGCGCCCTGGGCTTCGTCCGCCCGCAGCACTCCGTCACTCCGCTCCTTAAAAGCGCCTGCGAAGAGGTCCTCGCCAAAGTCGGGAAGGAAATAGAAGCGACGCTCACTCCGAACAGGATTCCAGGCAACCTGAACCAGTATGTGTTCAGCGATTATATGTATTTCACGGGGAAGGCCATCAGCCATCGCATTTCCCAGAAGCATCTTTCGCTCGCCACTCACACTGCGGCGCAGGTTGCATCATTCATCGCGAATCCTTCAGCGGATTTCGCGTGCATTAACGATGTCCAGATGAGTGAGGAGACTTTCAGACAGTCCAGGGAACTGATCCTCAGTGCTTTTGAGAAGGCCCTGCCTGAATAGAAACCTTTATGTCTTCCACTATCCTTGCAGCGAAGCCTGTGTCGTCAGAAGACTTCAGATAGGTTTCATAGAAGCGTTCGCGTTCCGCTTTCTTCGGGTCTTCGCTTCCGAGTACTGTCTTGTCGATGAATTCCCTTATAGCGGAGGAGTTGTCGCCAGTGTAGTGGGCGTCCAGGGCGTCTTTGCCGAACTTTCCGAATGTGGAACGGATACGGGAAGTGTTGCTTGAGAGAAACAGCACTGGCTTGCGTGTATACAGATACTCGGCGATGAACGAGTTGCAGTCGTGGATCATCGCGTCTGATCCCCTGAACAATTCGATGAACCCTCCGGTCTCGAGTTGTGTGTTGCCGCCCTTTTCCCAGAAATCATAAAACTCCTGAGTCTTCTGAGGACCCCAGTCGGGGCTTTTCAGGAGTTCGGTCTTTAGACGCGGATGAGGCTTGAATGCAAACTGGCATCGATCTGAATAATCCACGGCAACACGCTTCATCTCCTCGGCTGTCCATTCGAAACTGTCGCGCCCCAGCTTCTTGTGATGTGGCGCCCAGATGATTCTTTTCTTCGGATTGTCCTGGCTCTTCCATGGATCCGCGTAAGAAGCGGCGGCGAAAGAATCCGAGTCCGCGTCGCCCACCACCACTACGTTCTCTGCGGAGTTGGCGCAGAGGCGTCTGGACGTTTGCTTATGGGCCTCGCTCTGCATATAAATCTTCCAGGCTCTGCGGTGGAACCGGCTGTCGTACTGCCACTTCTTGTCTATGAACATCACTCCGTAGGGAGCATAGCACAGAAGCCGGTGCTCATTGTGCAGGGCGCGCACGGGATCTTTGTAACTGTGGCTGTAGAATTGCTGGTAGAAGACTATGTCGGGGTCGAAGGCGGAGAACTCTTCCTCCTTGAAATACTTTATGCCCTTGGAGTCGAAGTAATTGCGAAGTTTTCCAAGTTCAAACGCCTTGTCCTCGGCAGAGAGTTTTGCAAACGGCACCAGAATGATTCGACAGTCGAATGCAGGGTCATCCTGCATCAGACGCCATACTCCTTCCAGCCTCCACATAGAAAGGGAAGAGGTGACGAGGGCTACGCGCGCAACTCCGCGCTCTCTTATCTTCTCCAGCTCGGCGGCGTGCATTCTGTCGTTGGACGGGGCAACGAATAACTTGTGGAACAATTTTTCAATCATAGCCATAGGAAGTCCTGAAACGAGTGTCCCGGCACTCTTTGGGATTCGGGCGGTAATTGCATATAGTCGCCGAAAACAGCACGCAGACAACCATCATAATCATTCATAGCCTTGAATGTCCTGCCGCAGAACTGCACATCAGTGTAGTGTTCGAATGCTTCAAAAGGATAAATGACCACCTTCTTCAGGTACGGGTATGAATAGTTGATAAGTTGTCCCGTGGATCCGTATTCCAGTTCCTTGCAGAAGCTGTCCATTTGGAGCGCTGCCTTGACGGGCTTGGTCTTACCTGCCAGGAGATAGGCGGCCAACTTTATCTTGGACTCGAAGCCGGATTCGGCACGGTAACGCAGTGTCCTGCGTTTCTTGAGCAGTTCGCGGAACATCCGATGGCATTTGCGATACTTGGTGCGGGCTTTTTCCGTGTCGTCCGGGGCGGCATCGACGGGGAAAATATCAATCCAGACTCCGTTGGGGGAGTCGTGCCAGGGGGATTTGGATTTGACGCTGGTCCTTGAAATGTCGCACAACCTGGAGAACTGCAGACAAGAATTGTCTTTGCCGGGCCAGATCAGGGAAAAATCTCGGCTATCCGAATAGGCGGCTTTCAGGCGTTCATAGTCTGGACGCGGCATCAGCACATCTATGTCGTCATCCCAGGGAATAAAGCCTTTGTGGCGCACCGCACCGATCAGTGTCCCATATGCGAGAGAGTACCTGAGGTTATGTGAGGTGCAGAAGGAATGGAATTCTTCAAGTACCGAAAGGCCGACATCCTGGATGTCGGTGAGTGTCATTTCCCGTCTGTCCATCATAAACTGTAGTATCTGGCCATCTCCAGCCAGTTGTTGAGGCTTTCGCCTATCGATGCGCCGCAGGATTCGCGGTAAAGGGCCCACACGAACCAGTACCAGGCGATAAGCGCCGTGTAAATCATATAATGCTCCTCAAGCGCAGGAGTCCAACTCTCCTGGAGGTACTCGCGTATGAAGGATCTGGCGCGCTCGCGGTCGTACATAGCGTCCACTATGTAGTAGCCTACGTCGATTCCCGGGTCCGAACAGCCGGAGTACTCCCAGTCAATCAGGATCACGCTGCCGTCCGGACGGAACATCCAGTTGTGTTTGTAAGTATCTCCGTGGCAGAAGCAGGGCTTCACACCGTCGCCCACAGTCTTTTCGTAGAGCTTTCCGATGCGGCCCTTGAGTTCGAGGTAGGGCGCAAAACAGCCGGGAGCCTTCGCCTCAAGCAATTTCTCGATCTCGAGCGCATCCTCCCACGGGCGAAGGCCCCAGCCCAGTTGCACGCCGGATGCGTGCAACGTGCGCAGTACCTCGAGCACCCTGGCCGCATCCTCCTTGGACGCGTAGTCGGGCTCTCGGAACTCCGGCACATACCAACTGATCTTCCAGCCCTCTTTTTCGTCGAGGTGGATATAGGTCGGATCAATGCCGAGTTCTTTCGCCTTTTCAAGGCATATGCGCTCGTGATGCCGGTCGATTATCTCGCTAGTGCCGTCACCGGGATGGCGGTAAATGTAGTCTTTGCCGCGGACGCGGAAGATGAAGGAGGTGTTAGTCAGTCCTTCGCTGATTTTGCGGAAATCGGTGACTTCGGCGTCGGCACATCCGAATACGCTCTTTATGTTGTCTATTATTCGGCTGCGGGCATCGGCGACATAGTCGGAGTCGAAAGCGCGCAGTTCTTCGAAAAAGTCGAATTCGTAGATGACTCCTTTAGGGTAGGCTTTGAAATAGAAGGGAGGCAGCACGGGGAGATAGTCCCTGACGAGCCATTCCCAGTAGGACTGGCTGTATTTGCCTTCTTTGTCCGCCTTCGCGATGAGGAGGAACTTACGGGCGAATTCTGCTGTCCAGAATGAGTGGCCAAGCATGACTTTACCCTTGAGCAGGCCTTTCTCCATTTTAAGAATTCTGCCGTCAGAATCGGTGGTGACGAACATTTCCTTCGAAGCGTAATCCACTTCTTCGCCCGCATAGAAACTGCGCTCTTCCTCCGCCTTGAAAGGATTCACGGCGAAGTAGTCGTCGCAGGAACAAATGTATGAGTCTTCCAGGTAATCTGCAGCGCAGAGCAGACTGTCGATGTTGTTGGTGACGTTGTAGCGCGGGTTGTCGATCAGCCTGACGCCATATTTGTCCGCCAGATAGCCGAACATCTCTTTTTTGTAGCCCAAGACCACTGTGATGTCCTTCACTCCGGCTTCAAGCAACTGCTCGATCTGCCTGTCGATGAGGCGCTGACCTCCCACGGAGAACAGGCCCTTGGGCTGCTCCAGCGAGAGGGGAACGAAGCGGGTGGCCGCGCCGGCCGCGAGTATGACTGCGTGTCGGACCTTTACCATCAGAACTTGTTCTTTGAGCAGAGACCGCGAAGAACGGCGCCGAATACGCCTTCCTGTGCGCTCTGATAGGGTTTGCCCTGAAGCAGGAGCTGCTCCACCTTGAGGTCTTTGATTTCCTCTGCAGGTATCTCGTATGGGTTGGCGCTGAGGATTACCATATCCGCTATCTTGCCCTTTTCGAGGGAGCCACGCTCATTCTCGTCGAAGGTGGTGTAGTAACCGTTCCAGGTGGCCATACGGAGGGCCTGCCGGATGCTTACTCGCTGCTCTTTATTGGGATTGTTCACGCAGCGGTCGATCCAGACTATCGGGTTGGGGGAGGTGCAGGGGGCGTCGGAGCCCAGAGAGACCACTATTCCGTTGTCGGCGAAATCCTTGATGGGGTTCAGGCGAGAGCAGCGTTCCTTGCCCATAATGCTCTCCAGGTATTCGTCCGGCTCCTGCTTCCAGTTTATGAAGGCGCTCTGGACGGGCATAGCGATATGGTATTCGCTGCATATCTTTATGCCTTCGGCGGTGGGGAGACAGTCGTGGATGATACCGTGACGGTGGTCCTTGCGGGGGAAGTCGTCGAGCGCGGCCTTGAGGCAGCGGGTGGCCTGATCGAAAGCCTTGTCGCCTATGGCGTGCATTTCGATCTGAAGCCCGGCGCGGTTCGCCGCCTTGCAGAACTCGGTAACGGTTTCGTCCGTGTAGTAGAGCACGCCGTCGGTGCCGTCGGCATAGGGCTCGTTCATAGCGGCGTCCATAGAGCCGTAGCAACCGTCCAGCGCGCACTTGAAGCAGCCGCCTATGCGGGGAAGTTTGCGTGAGGTGGCCACCTTCACGTCCATAGACTGGGGGAACACGCGGACCTGGAAGCCATTACGAAGGCTCTTGGCGAAGATCTTCTCGGTGGTTATGTCCAGATCCCCGATGAAACCGACACCGCTGACGGTGTGGACCATTCCTATGCCGTACGATGCTTCATAGTCCGCGGCCTGCTGCATCTTGGAGAAGAGGTCGATTATACTGAGACTGCCGGTGATATAGTCTGAAACCTTAAAGAAAGCCTCCTGATTCATTTCGCCCGTGTCCGGGTGATAGCCGCGGAGTTCGCGCACCTGTTTGTCGATGGTCTTCAGCAGTTTGCTGTTCACTATGCAGGCGTGGCCGTCGTATTTGACGACCATGATCTCCTTGTCCGGGCAGACTTTGTCCAGTTCCTCGCGACTGATGAGGCGTCGCTCCTTTACTGAATACGGAGATGCACCGAATGCGATGAGAGTCTTGGCCTTGCCGCTGCTTTTGTAGAATTCAGCGACCATTTTCGAGATTTCTTCGTTGGACTCCGCGTCCATCACGTTGAGGCCCGCGTTGAAGATGGAGAAAGATGCGAAATGCTGGTGCGTGTCCACGAAAGCGGGGATGAGGGCTTTCGGCCCCAAATCCACGGTCTCGGCGCCGGCATATTCCTTCGGGAGTGTCTTCCCGACATAGGCGATGCGGCCGCCGTCTTCCACCAGATACTTCGCTATACTGTCCTTGCTGTCGACAGTGAGAATATTACCTTTATAGACTTTCATTGCTTGTAATGTCTGTATGAAGGATCGATGGCGCAAAGCTCTTTATAGGAATCTATCTCCACCACGTCTCCCTTCTGGCATTCGTGTATCTTTACTTTATAATTGTCTTTTCTGAGAACGAGCGGAACGAATTCGTAGAAGACGTCCCTTCCGCCTTCTTCGTTCCACACTTCTTCTATGTCGCGGCGCAGTTTGTCGCAATCTTCCGGCGTCCAGTATGAGATACCGTAGCAGTTGAAGCATTCCTGCCCTCCCTTGCGGTAGTCGGTGGCGTAGCCGTCTTTCTCGCTGAGGCACCAGTCGTCCGTCTCGCGGGCGAAGGAGCCGAGATAATCCGAACCGGCGTGCCACTTGCGGATAACGTCGTGGTTGGCAATCAACAGATCCGCCTCGCAGATGTAGCAGCCGCCCTTGAGCAGACTGAGCGCCGCGTGTGCGGAAGATATGCTGTTGGTCTTGTCGAACAGGTCGTTGTCGATGAACTTCAGGCCGGGATATTTCCCGAGGAGCACGTCGAAACACTCTTTTTTGTAACCGCGGATTATCGTAATGTCTTCGATTCCGGCCTCGAGCAGGGAGTCTATGATTGTGTCGATAATACGCACGCCGTTGACCTTTACGAGAGGCTTGGGAGTGTTCAGAGTCACGGGGACCATACGCGAACCGAAGCCCGCGGCGAGGATTATGGCTTTGTCTGCTGCGTAGGTCATAGCAAATTCATTCCCCAGTCATAAACTTCATCTATGACTGGCGTTTCGATATTATTATTCGCGGCCAACTCCTTGATCCACCGGAGTCCGAAAGGGAAGTCCTCCGTGAAGTAGCGGCTGCTTTTGTCCAGTTTCCACCCGCCATCGCAGGGAATCATAGGGCTGGTAATGGCCTGGAAGGCGCCGATAGAGGAAATCTTGCGAGTCAGAGAGGCTGCATCGGTACTTTCGTAGTAGTCGAGCAGGGTAGGGATGCCTTTCACCTCAAGCTTGTTCAGGAGTTTAAAGAACTCTTCGTCCATCTCGATCAGTTTGCGCGAGGCTTCGTCCGTCCACTCTTTGTAAAAGAGGATGTTGTGGTCGAATACCTGCTCTTCCCGGCCCTTGAACATAGTGAAGAGCCTGCCGGTGTGCAGTATCGGGTTGGAATTGGTAAGAGAGACCTGAAGATAGTTGTCGGCCTTGCTGACAGGAGTTCCGAAAAGGGTCTGCAGGGTTTTAGTGAATGAGTCCGGAAGGTTCTCCAGCGCTGCGATAAGGCTGCTCTTATAGCCCAGAAGCAGGGCCTCGGAACCGTACCTGGAGACTCGGGCAATATACGGAACTCTCTGAAAACCAAAGAGTTTCGCATTCTTGCCCAGAATCTTGTGCGCAAAGAAGAAAAAGCCGGTGCTGCAGACGACTGAGCCGACGGCAGCATCGCCGACGAAGGGCTTGATGCTTTGGAGGGTCTTTTCTATCAGATAACCGGGAACGCAGAGCAGGACTATATCGCTACCTTTGACAACCTCTGCGGGGGCAGAAGACACTCTCGCGAGCGGGCCGGAATACACCTTGCCGTCCGGGTCTGTGACGGAAACGTTATCTCCCCAGCTCGAGGGATGACCGGACAGGATGCTGACGCTTACCGACGGACGTGAGGCAAGGACGCCAGCACAGACGTGCCCCAGGGAGCCGCCGCCACAGATGCATATTTTGAGTCCGTCAGACATCGGGAGTTAAAGATAGGAATTTTTTTGCGTATATTTGTTTGCTTATGAGTACAATAGCAATAGTCGTTGCTGGAGGAGTCGGAGCCCGTATGGGTCTCGAGATTCCCAAGCAGTTCGTGGAAGTGGAAGGGAAGCCCATCCTCTTCTACACCTTCGAAGGGTTCCAGAAACATACAATGGTGGACGAGATAGTACTCGTCTGCATCGACGGATGGCAGGATGATGTCCGCAACTGGGCGAAGAAGTATGGAATTTCCAAACTCCGCAAGATAGTGCCGGGCGGCGCAAGCGTACAGGAATCCATACGCAACGGCGTTTTCTCCCTGGAGGGTTACTGCAAACCGGACGACATAATAATAGTCCATGACGGAATCCGTCCGCTGGTGGACGAGACAGTGCTCACGGACGTGATAGAGAAATGCGCGGAGTTCGGCAACGCCGTTACATCGTTGCCCTACAACGAGCAGATTTTCCTCATCGACCAGGATGATCCTCAGACCACGACCAAGTATATTCCCCGCGAAACCCTTCGCCGCGTGAGTACTCCCCAGGCATACAAGTTCGAGCTGATTGACTCCAAATATCACGAAGCCTTCGATAAGGAGATCGGAATCTACGGCTCCTCCTACACCAACACGATGATGGTGGAACTGGGCGTCAGGCTGCATTTTGCAAAGGGCTCGGACAAAAACGTGAAACTCACCACCCCTGGCGATCTTGAGTGGTTCAAGGCATATCTGAAGCAGAATAAGTAATGAAAGCTTTCGATCATCCGTTATATCTCTCCGACGTAGAAGATGTCGCCCGGCTCGACCTCCCTTGGGACAAGCTTGCTGGAAAGACCGTGCTCCTCAGCGGCGGCACAGGTTTGATAGGCAGCTGCCTGGTGGATGTGCTGATGAAGCGCAATTCGATAGAGAACCTCGGTTGCACCGTAATCGCGCTGGGGCGCAATGAAGAACGTGCTAAAGAGCGTTTCCTCGCTTATGCGGACAATCCTCTTTTTCAGTTCATAAAGCAGGATATCAATCTTCCGCTGGCCCTGCCGGTCAGGGCGGACTACGTTATCCATTTGGCTTCGAACACTCATCCCGTGGCATACGCGACCGAGCCGGTTTCGACAATTATGACCAACATCACGGGCCTTCAGAATATGCTGGACTTCGCCCGTAGCTGCGGCACGGAGCGTTTCGCCTTCGCATCTTCAAACGAAATCTATGGCGAAAACAGGGGCGATGTGGAATTCTTCGACGAAAAGTACTGCGGTTACATAGATTCTAATACTCTGCGGGCAGGTTATCCTGAGAGCAAACGCTGCGGCGAGGCCCTGTGTCAAGCCTACATAAGTCAGTATGGGATGGATATCGTCATCCCGCGTTTCACCCGTTCTTTCGGACCGACCCTGCTTCCTTCTGACACTAAGGCTATGTCGCAGTTCCTGCGCAATGCGGTCCGCAAGGAGAATATAGTGCTGAAGAGCGACGGTCTGCAGCATTATTCCTACACATATGTGGCCGATGCAGTTTCGGGGCTTCTTTATGTGCTCCTTCTGGGCGTTTCAGGCGAAGCATATAATATCGCGGATGTTTCGGGTGACATAACTCTCCGGGATCTTGCAGCAGAGTTGGCAGCGATTGCCGGGACGGAAGTGGTCTTCGACCTCCCGTCCGCGGCCGAGGCCGCCGGCTTCAGCAAAGCCACTAAGGCGCGTCTTTCCTCTGCAAAGCTTCAGGCTCTGGGCTGGAAGAGTCGTTTCCCCATCAAGGTCGGCCTTCACCATACGGTCGAATCTCTGCTTCAAGCTGAATAGTTTCTCCCCTCATAATGGGGTGTAAGGTGTACCTGCAGGCGTGGGTTACGCCTTCTGTCTCGTATTCCAGCACAAGTTCCGTGGCGGGATTGCCGGCGTCCGGATTCGGCAGGTCGTTGGGGTAGCAGTAGAGTTTTGTGCCCGGATGCTGGGTGTATAGACCTATGTCACTGGGCAGATAGACTTTTCGGGAAGAGCGCGGCTCCCTGACCGTAAAACCCTGACTCCTGAATAGATCAGCGTCGGCGTTGACATTCTCCAGCCAAACCCGGGGATGCTCCGCAAGAATGTCATCTTCATAGTAATTAGTCACGCTGACGAGCTCGACCGTACATAGCAGGGGAGTAAGGGGCACTGGCTGCCCGAGTTGCCCGATTCCGCTCATCAACGGCGCGTCCGGAGAGTCGCCATCCAGTTGCACACGGATCTCGCCCAGCGAATCGTAGTGGTTCAGTCCCTGGATGTTGAATCTGCCGCGGGCATTGGCTACGACAGCCACAATCTTAGGCAGGCTGTCGGGCAGGCTCACGCTCGCGCTGTCTCCGTCAGCGTGGATGTAACTGACAAGGTCTTTCAGCCCGTCAGGGCGATAGACAAATATGTCGAGCGAAAGGACGGGGCAGGGCGCATCTACGGTCAGCGAAGTTACATAGTTTTTTACCTCGACAGTGTCAACGGATGGCGGGGTGTCAACCACAACTTGACCCCCATTTAAACGACAAGCTCCCGCAAGAAGCGGGAGCATTGTCACTAAGAGTATTTTGAGCTTTTCCATTAACCTCCGAAGTTGTCGAAGAGGATGCTCTCCGGTGCGACGCCGAGCGAATCGAGCAGGTCGCACACGCACTTTGTCATCATAGGCGGACCGCACATAAAGTACTTGATGTCCTCCGGAGCTTCGTGGTCTTTCAGGTAGGTTTCGTTCATCACGTTGTGCACGAAGCCTGCCGTGTACTTGACTCCAGCTGCATCGGCTGCCGGATCCGGGCGGTCGAGTGCGAGGTGGAAGTGGAAGTTCGGGAAGTCCTTTTCGATTTCCGCGAAGTCCTCGAGGTAGAAGGCCTCCACGAGCGCACGGGCGCCGTAGAAGAAGTGGACCTGCCTCTTGGTCTTGAGGGTCTTGAAGAGGTGCATAATGTGCGAACGGAGAGGTGCCATACCGGCGCCGCCGCCAACGAAGATGTATTCCATATCGTCCGGATCGTCCTTCGGGAGAAGGAATTCGCCGTAAGGGCCGCTGATCCACACCTTGTCGCCCGGTTTGCGGGAGAAGACGTAGGTGGAGGCGATTCCCGGAGGCACACCCGGCACGAACTTGAACACGCCCTTCGGCTGAGTCCTGTCGAACGGAGGGGTGGCGATACGGACGTTCAGCTTGATGACGTCCTTCTCTGCCGGATATGAGGCCATCGAGTATGCCCTGATGGTAGGAACGGTGTTCTTGAACTTCAGGGATGTGATGCCGTATTTCTCCCAGTCGCCTTTGTAAATGTCGGCCACTCCCATATCGGAGAAGTCAGCCTCGTACTCGGGGATATCGATCTGGATGTACTCGCCGCTCTTGAAGTCGATGTGCTCGCCTTCCGGCAGACGCACCGTGAACTCCTTGATAAAGGTTGCGACATTCTCGTTGGAGATGACCTCGCACTCGAGTTTCTTCACGCTCAGGGCGCTTTCGTCCATCTTCACCTTCAGATTGTCCTTGACCTTGACCTGGCAGCCGAGCCTCCAGCCTTCCTTGATCTGTTTGCGGTTGAAGAAACCGACCTCAGTGGGAAGGATCTCACCGCCGCCTTCTTCAACGACTATCTTGCACTGTCCGCAGTTGGCCTTTCCGCCGCAGGCGGAGGGGAGGAAGATGCCGCCTTCGGCGAGGGTGCCCATAAGGTTCCCGCCCGGAGTGGCTTCGATTACTTTCTTGCCGTCGTTGATATCGATCGTGACCTTACCCTTGGGGGTGATGGCCGCTTTAATGATGAGGAGAATCGCCACCAGGATGAGGATGACAATCACCATCAGCACCATAGCAGAAATAAGTGTATTGCTCATAGTTCCTATCCTTTAAAGTGAAATTCCCATAAAGGCCATAAAGGCGATGCCCATCAGGCCGACCGTCATAAATGTGATGCCCGTGCCCTTGAGAGCGGCGGGGACATTGCTGTACGACATCTTCTCGCGGATAGCGGCAAGAGCCACGATGGCGAGATACCAGCCGATACCAGAACCAAGGGAGTAAACCACCGACTCGCCGAAGTTCGCGAATTCCCTCTGCTGCATAAAGAGCGATCCTCCGAGGATTGCACAGTTCACGGCGATGAGCGGGAGGTAAATACCCAGCGAACCATAGAGGCTCGGGAGGAATTTCTCCACGACCATCTCCACAACCTGCGTGATTGCCGCGATAACCGCGATGAAGAGGATGAAGCTCAGGAAGCTGAGGTCCACGTCCGCGAAACTCTCTCCAAGCCAGCTCAGTGCTCCGGGAAGGAGGACGAACTTGTTCAGGAGGTAGTTGACCGGGAGGGTGATGAGAAGCACGAAGATGACCGCGATGCCGAGGCCGTTGGCCGTCTTCACGTTCTTTGATACCGCCAGGTATGAACACATACCGAGGAAGTATGCAAAGATCATATTGTCAACGAAGATTGACTTTACGAATAAGCTTAAATATTCCATAATTCCTTAGTTGTGTTATTACTTTTCCTGGATAGACTTGTCT
>JAGAAF010000063.1 GCA_017615435.1 Bacteroidales bacterium | reverse complement strand
TGAGGCTTGTTGGTTGTGATCTCTTCGAAAGAGCTGATAGCCTTGTTCCTCTGACCCGGGGTTACCGGTTTGAATTTTCTGATTGCCATTGTTCTTCCCTCCTACTAGATGTTAGCGTAGAAATCAATCTTATCCTCACCTGCAAGGGTCACGATGGCCTTCTTGAAGTGATTCATACGGCCGCGGAGAAGACCGGACTTGGTGTAGCGCTGCTTTCTCTTGCCGTGATAATTGACTGTATTGACGTCGGCCACCGAAACTCCGTAAAGGGTCTCGACTGCCTCCTTGATCTGAAGCTTGTTCGCCTTGCGGTCTACCACAAAGCCGTAACGGTTCAACTTTTCGCCCTGAGCCGTCAGCTTCTCTGTAACGATTGGCTTAATAATAATTCCCATCTCTTGTCAGTTTTATTTGACCCTCGATGCAAGAACGTCCTGGACGCCGTCGACGAGAACGAGAGTGTTCGCGTTCATCACGACGTAGGTGTTGATCTCGTCAACAGTAATAACGTTCGCGTAAGGAAGGTTGCGGGATGAAAGGAAAATGTTGTCCGAATTTGCGGGGAGGACGAAGAGGACCTTGCGGTCGCCGGCCTTGAGGTTCGTCAGGATCTGAGCGAACTCCTTGGTCTTGGGAGCCTCCATTGCAAACGGCTCTACGATAGTGATGGCGCCTTCGGCTGCCTTGTAAGAAAGGGCGGAGCAACGTGCGAGGCTCTTGACCTTCTTGTTAAGCTTGTGCCAATAGTTGCGAGGTTTCGGACCGTGAATGGTGCCGCCGCCTACGAAAATACCGGCCTTCAGAGAACCGTGACGTGCACCGCCGCCGCCTTTCTGGCGTCCGAGCTTCTTGGTGCTGTGCGCGTTCTCGCTGCGGTCCTTCGACTTGCTGGTACCCTGACGCTGGTTGGCGAGGTACTGCACGACGTCGAGATAAATTGCGTGGTCGTTCGGAGTGATACCGAAAACTTTCTCGTCCAGAGTGACTTTCTTTCCGGACTCTTTACCGTCGATTTTGTAAACTGAAAGTTCCATACTCTTAAGCCTCCACAATTACATAAGAACCCTTAGCTCCGGGAACGGAGCCCTTAACAACGATGAGATTGTTCTCAGGGATGACCTTGAGAACTTCAAGGTTTTCAACCTTTACACGGTCGCAACCCATATGTCCTGCCATACGCATTCCGGGGAATACGCGGGACGGCCAAGAGGATGCGCCCATAGAACCGGGGTGACGGAGACGGTTGTGCTGGCCGTGTGTCTGGCCACCAACTCCGGCGAATCCGTGGCGCTTGACGACGCCCTGGAATCCTTTACCCTTCGATGTGCCGACTACATCCACGAAAGGAACGCCTTCACCGAAAACGTCCGCGACCGTGAGAGTGTCGCCAAGTTTGAGCTCTCCTGCGAAGTCTGCCTTGAACTCGACAAGCTTGCGCTTAGGAGTGGTTCCTGCCTTTTTGAAGTGCCCCATAAGAGGCGCGCTGGCGTGCTTATCTGTGGTTTCGTCATAGGCAAGCTGTACAGCGGCATAACCATCTTTTTCTACTGTACGGAGCTGCGTAACAACGCACGGACCAGCCTCGATAACGGTGCATGGAATATTCTTTCCCTCGGCACCGAAAACGGAAGTCATTCCGATTTTCTTTCCAATTAATCCAGGCATTGGTTTGATTAATTAATTGTTTATAAAATTCTTATCCCTTTTTTCGAAAGGGCTGCAAAGATACGATTATTTTTTTGATTAACAACAGGTTGGGAAGAATTTTTGGCGAATCTCCCAATAATCATTAAATTTGGGGGATTATGCACGCACTATTACTCGATATAGGCTTTTTGCACGTGACCCTCGTGGATGTCCTGGACATCCTGATGGTCGCGGCCATCATCTATTTCCTCTTCCGCTGGATCAAGGGCTCCGCGGCGATGAACATCGCGCTCGCGATCATAGCCCTGCTCTTCCTGCGCATCCTGGTGGACGCGCTCAAGATGAGGATGATGTCCTCGCTGCTCGGCACGGTGATCGACGTGGGCGCGATAGCGCTTATCGTCATCTTCCAGCCCGAGATACGGCACTTCCTCTATAATCTCGGGCGCAGCACCTTCTCCGGCGAGGGCGACTCCTGGCTCGGCAAGCTCTTCCGCAGGCGCGAGGCGATCCTCGGCGCGGATATGGCCGACGAGGTCGTCCAAGCCTGCTTCGAGATGGCCGAGCAGAAGGTCGGCGCGCTGATAGTGTTCACTTCCGCCGACCCGCTCGAGGACATCGTGGCCACGGGCGACAAGCTGGACGCCACCATCAGCAAACCGCTTATCGAGAACGTTTTCTTCAAGAACTCCCCCCTCCACGACGGAGCTATGGTCATACGCGGCAGCCGTATAGTCGCCGCGCGCTGCACCCTGCCCATCACGGACAGGACGGATATCCCGGCCCGCTATGGTATGCGCCACAAAGCCGCCATAGGCATAACCGAGAAGACCGACACCAAAGTGATTGTGGTCAGCGAACAGACCGGCGACGTGTCGTTTGTCGTGGACGGCAACCTCGAGAAGATAAAGAGTAAGAACGCCTTAAAACTCAAGCTCGCAGATGACGGACAGAAGACTGGAAGCGAAGCTGGGGTTTGACAAGGTACGGGAGACTATCTCCAACCGGTGCCAGACTGAATATGCCGCCGACAGAGTCGCCGGCGAGGAGTTCTGCACGGACCCCGACGAAATAAGGAAGAGGCTTCAGCTCGCGGACGAGATGAGGCTGGTCCTTATGTTCGAAGACAGCTTCCCCACCACCGGTTACATCGACGCTCTCCCCTTCCTCTCTCCCCTCCTGAAAGAGGGTTTCAGTATGGACAAGCTTTCCCTTGCCAAGCTGGGCTCGCTTCTGGAACTCTCCCGCAAGACTTCGCAATTCTTCATATCCATTAAGGATGGCGTGTATCCTGCGCTGAAAAGGCTGACCGCGAAGATGGTCTCCTTCCCGGAAGTGCGCCGCAGGATAGAAAGCATCCTGGACAAATACGGCGAAATCAAGGACTCCGCATCCGACGAACTGCTGCACATCCGCCAGGAGCTCCGCGCCAAGGAGGCCGCCATCTCCAAGAAAGCCACGGCTATCCTCAACCAGGCCAAGGAAGAAGGGATAGTGGACGGTGACGCGGCGGTGTCCGTGCGCGACGGCAAGTTCCTCATCCCGGTGAGCACTTCCGCGAAGCGCAAGATACGCGGTTTTGTCTACGACCTTTCCGCCTCCGGAAAAACAACCTTCGTGGAGCCGGCCGAGGTAATCGACCTTGAGAACGAAATCAGCGAACTGCGCTTCGAAGAAGCCCGCGAGATATCGCACATCCTCTATGCTTTCAGCGAGTTCGTGCGCCCCTATGTGCCCGACCTGATCGAGACGGCCCGCACGCTCGGGGAGGTGGACTTCCTTATCGCGAAAGCGCAGACGGCGCTGGACTATGTGGCCGGTGTGCCCGTGGTCAGCACTGACGGTTCCCTGAGCCTGCGCAAGGCCCGCCATCCGTTGCTGGAGAAGTCGCTCAAGAAGGAAGGGCGGCAGATCTGTCCGCTTACGGTGAACCTCACTCCGCAGAAGCGGCTGCTCATAATCTCCGGCCCCAACGCCGGAGGAAAGTCGGTCTGCCTCAAGACCACCGGCCTGCTGCAGTATATGTTCCAATGGGGTATGCTGGTCCCCACGTCCGAAAGCTCAGAGCTGCCGGTGTTCGACCGCATCCTCGTCTGCATAGGCGACGACCAGTCGCTGGAGAACGACCTCAGCACCTACAGCTCATTCCTGGCGGATATGAAAGAAATGCTCGCGAAGGCAGACGAGCGCACGCTGATCCTGATCGACGAGTTCGGATCGGGTACCGAGCCGGCGGCGGGAGGAGCGATTGCGGAGGCGATACTGGCCGAATTCGACCGGCGCGGCGCGTACGGGGTGATCACCACGCACTACACCAACATTAAGCTCTATGCCGCCGGCGAGAACACGCACGCCGTGAACGGGGCTATGCTCTACGACACTTCGAAGATAGCGCCGCTGTTCCAGCTGAAAATCGGTATGCCGGGCAACTCGTTCGCATTCGAGCTGGCCCGCAAGATGCAGCTGCCCGAACCCATAGTCAAGGACGCGGAGAACCGGGCGGGCGAAGAGTTCGTGGGAATAGAGCGCAACCTTCGCAAGATCGCGAAGAACCGCCGCGTGCTGGACGAGAAGATACGCAAGGTCAAGAGCACGGACAAGAACCTCGAGGAACTCGCCGAGCAGTACGAGCGTGAGCTGGAAGACATACGCAGCCGCAAGAAAGAAATACTCGACCAGGCGCGCCTGGAAGCGGAGGAGATAATCCGAAGCGCCGGGAAGCAGGTGGAGAAGACTATCAAGGACATAAAGGAGAGCAACGCAGATAAAGAGCGCACGAAAGAGGCGAGGGCTGAACTGTCCGGATTTATGGCTGCGCTGGAGGAGCGCAAGAGCAAGGAGCATAGGGAGCAGGATGAATATATAGAGAGGAAGAAGGCCCTTCTGAGCAAGCGCAAGAAGCCTGCGAAGGACACCGAAGAAAGCCGCGAAGAGGCTTTCCGCAGCGCACCGCTCAAGATAGGTGAAAAGGTGCGGGTGAAGTCGAACGGTATGGTCGGCGAGGTGGTCGGCGTGAGCGGGAAGAAGGTGACCGTGGTGATAGGCAATATCACAAGCAAGTTGCCGGCCGAGCGGGTAGAACGCATCTCGTCGAACGAGTACAAAGAAGCATCGAAGAAGAGCTTCACGCCCGTCTATGAGAAGCGCGACCCTGCCATCACCGCCCGCAGGCTGAACTTCTCCCCCGAACTGGACATACGCGGCGAGAGGCTGCAGGCCGCCCTGGATATAGTCGTACGCTACATCGACGATGCGCAGATGCTGGGAATCGGCTCCGTGCGCATAATCCACGGCAAGGGAACGGGCGCGCTGCACGACGAAATACAGAAATACCTGAAGACGGTGCCCGGAGTGATCTCCGTCGCCGACGAAGACATACGCCACGGAGGCTCGGGAGTTACCGTGGTCACATTCGAATAACTATGGAAAACGTCAGAAGCAAAACAGGAAAAAGAGGCGAGCAGGAAGCCTGCCGCTATCTTGAAAGTCTCGGCCACAAGATAGTCGAGCGCAATTGGAGACACTCTCACAAAGAGGTCGACATTATTTCGCTGAGCGAGGGAAAAGTGCTGCACATAGTGGAGGTCAAGAGCAAGACCGAACCCGTGGTGGCGAAACCCGAACTGAGCGTGGACAGGAATAAAATGCAGAATCTGGCCGCCGCCGCGCGCGGTTACCTCCGTTCTGCGGACAGGATAAAATTACCAACCGATCTGGAGGTTGTGTTCGATGTGGTGTCGGTCGTGTTTTCCGACCAGGGCTCCCGTATCGAGTATTTCCCCCAGGCATACATACCGACTTATGCTTAACAGTCACCACTATTGCGCGATAATGGCCGGCGGTCTCGGAACCCGTTTCTGGCCCATCAGCCGCAAGGCGCTGCCCAAACAGTTCCTCGTGTTCACCGAAGGCGGCAAGACCTTTCTGCAGCAGGCCTATGAAAGGATGTCACTGGTCGTGCCCGAGGACAATATCCTCATTATCACGCTGAAAGAGTATAAGGATATAGTGAAGCAGCAGCTCCCGTACATCCCGGAGGAAAACATCCTGCTGGAGCTTTACAACCGCAACACCGCGCCGAGTATTACCTACGCGGCGAAAGAGATACTCCGAAGAGATCCGGAGGCGGTGATGATCGCAACCCCGGCCGACCATATAATCGAGGATCTGGACGAGTTCAAGGCCACTATGAACTGCGCGCTTGATTACGCCGCTTCGCACGACGAACTGGTCACGCTCGGCATCCTTCCCACCCGCCCGGACGCCAACTTCGGCTACATCCAGGTAAGCGGCGGCCAGGAAGTGATCAAGGCCCGTACACCAGTGCCGGTGAAGACCTTCACGGAAAAGCCCACCAAGGAAATAGCCGAACTGTTCATCAATAGCGGCGAATTCCTCTGGAACTCCGGTATCTTCGTGTGGCAGGCAAGGGTGATTCTGGAAGAAATGGAACGCTATGCGCCCGGCGTCATCTCCCTCTGGAAACACAGCGACGACATAGACAGGATTTACACTGACTGCCCGCGCACCTCCATCGACTATGCGGTGATGGAAAAGACCGACCGTGCGACGGTGTTCCCCGCCAAGTTCAAATGGGCCGATATCGGCACCTGGGAGTCGCTCTACGACAACATTGGCAACCCCGACCGCACCGGCAACGTGACCAACATCTCCGGCAAGCACCTCTTCAAGGAGGACGAGGAGAACATTATTTACTGCCAGAAAGAGGGCAAGCTCATCGCCATCCGCGGCCTGGAGAATATGATAGTGGTGGACACGGACGATGTGCTGATGATTTGCCCGCGCAACGAGCGCAAAGTGAAGGAGTTCCTTTCGGAGCTCGCAATGCCTGAATACGAAGACTACAGATAGGATATGGAGGTTTTGAAATTCGGCGGCACGTCCGTGGCCAACGCCACTGCGATATCGAGGGTACTCGACATCGTGGACGCGGCGCGCTCCAGGGGGAAGGTGGTGCTGGTCTGCTCCGCAATCAGCGGATGCACGGACGAGCTTATCGCCCTGTCCGGAATGGAGCCCGCCCGGCGCGCCGCGGCTGGTAAAGCAATACTTGACAGACACAACTGCATTGTCAACCGTTTGTTTACCGGTAGCGAGCGACGCGACGTTTCCCAGATAGTGCTGGACACTTATAAGGACCTGATGGAGGCTGATCCGGAAGACTATCCAGCTTTCGGCGAGTTGTTCTCCACCCGCATCATAGCGGCCAAGCTGCGCTGCGACGGCGTGAATGCGTTGTGGCTGGATTCACGCGACCTTATCCGCGTAAACGGGCAGACTGTGGACCAGCATTCGACTTATAAACGCATATGCAAGGCTGTCGCCGACCACCCGGAGGTGGAGGTGTTCGTGGTGCCCGGCTTCATCGGCTCGGACTACGAAGGACACGTCCGCACGCTGGGACGCGGCGGGTCCGACCAGACTGCGTCGCTGTTCGCCGCGGCGCTCCGTGCGGACGATCTGCAGATATGGACCGACGTGCCCGGCATTATGACCACCAACCCCAAGGATGTCCGTTCCGCCCGCACGATCCCGCAGATCAGTTACAAGGCGGCGTTCACGCTCGCGGCCAGCGGAGCGAAGGTGCTCTATGCACCGGCTGTGGAGCCGGCAAGGGAGGCGGGTTTGAATATACGCATTCTGGACACCTTCCACCCGGACCATCCGGGCACGGTGGTAGGACCGTTCCCCTGCCGTGAGAAAGGGACCTGGGTGGGAATAGCCTGCCGGAAATACCCCTCCGATTCGAAGTTGTGCCTGATGGCCGACGGACCGCTGGACGAGTCGGTGGTCGGCGAACTGCGCTCGAGACTGGAGCGTGCGAACATAGTGACGAAGAGCATTCTGCTGACAGACGGAGACCACGTCCTTATTTCACTTTCGCACGGCGACGAGATCGAGGCGCTGCGCACCTGCCATTATATCTGCTTCGAGACGGACGATTCAGTGGACGTGTACCTGGCCGGAGAGGGCAAGGTCGGACAGGCTCTGCTCGATATCATCGGGAAGACGGACAACCGTATCAACGTCAGGCTGATTTCGCGTCACGAGAGCGAAGACGAAGCGTTCTTCCGCGAGATGTTCGCGACCGAATCCGGCAAGTCGGTGTTCGTGGACTGCACGGACAGCGAGACTATCTACAAATGGTATGTGCCCGTGCTTGAGGCCGGCATCAATATCGTGTCGTCGAACCGCCGCGCGCTCAGCGTCCCGTATGCGGAGTTTGCGCTGATGAAGCGCACGGCGCGCCGGATGCGCAGGTTCCTCCGCTACGAGACGACGGTCGGCGCGGCGCTCCCCATCCTCGATTCGATCAATATGAGCGCGAACAGCGCGGACGAGATACTCTCCATCGAGGCTGTGGTGAGCTGCACTTTGAACTATATCCTGACGAGCGGGCTTCCGTTCGAGGACGCGCTGCGCAAGGCCCAGGAGATCGGGCTCACGGAAAAGGACCCGAGTATGGACCTTGGCGGCAAGGATGCAGTGCGCAAGCTTCTGATTCTCGCGCGCGAAGCCGGTGTGCCGCTGGAGGAGTCCGACGTGAAGATTGAGCCCGTGGACGGTTCGGCCGTTCAGCCCGGGCAGAGGTTTGTCGCGTCCATAGACAAGGACCCTTCGGCGCCGAAGGGCTACCGTGCGGAGATCAGGCTGCAGACGGTCGGGCCGGACGATCCTGCGTGGGGCGTTCGCGGCACGGACAATATGATCAGCATACGAAGCGCTTTCCACCCCTCGCCCCTGATTATCCAGGGTGCCGGCGAGGGAGCCAAGATGGCGGCTTCGAGCGTGCTTAACGACATTTTACGATGATGGATCCTGCAATACTTTCCCTCTTCGAAGAGGTTTTGAAGATCGATTCCACTTCCGGGCGCGAAAGGGCGCTCGCGGAGTTTTTGCTCGACCGGCTCGAGGCCCCGTCGAAGGAGGCCTTCGAGGTGGGCGACGGAACTCTGAACCTGCTGCTTAAGTGGGGCCCCAAGCCCAAGGTGGTGTTTTGCTCGCATCTGGACACCGTGCCGCCGTATATTGAGCCTACTTTCGGGCGCGAAGCGGTAAGCGGCCGCGGCGCATGCGACGCCAAGGGGCAGTGGATCTGTATGTATGCGGCCTGCAAGGAGCTGGAACGCCGCGGCCGCGAAGGCTTCGCGCTTCTTCTCGTCAGCGGCGAGGAGATAGGCTCGGTGGGCGCAAAAGCATTCTCCGGCTCATTGAAAGCTCCGCTGCTGGTTATCGGAGAACCGACCGACAACATCCCCGTGTCCGCAGCGAAAGGCACCAAGTCGTACGATCTGCGCTTTGTCGGCGAGCCGTTCCACAGCGGTTATCCCGACAAGGGACGCAGCGCCGTGGAAATGTTTATGGACTTTATGATAGGGCTGGAGATCGAGGCGGAATTCCCCGTGGATAGAGTGTTGGGAGAGACCACCTGGAATGTGGGAATGCTGCGCAGCGACAACCCGAAGAACGTGCTTAGTCCGGAACTGACCTGCCAGCTGTACTTCCGCACCACTTTCGCCAGCGATGCGCTCGTACAGAAGTGGATGGAACGCCGCAGGCCTGGTGTAGAAGTAGTTGCACGCGGAGGCGATGCGCCTTGCGAGTACTATGTTCCTGAAGGCTTCAAGGGCAAGCCCGTGGCCTTCGGCAGCGACGCACCGCATCTCGCCGGTTTTGACAAAAAGACAATTTGCGGACCGGGCTCAATCTTTGTCGCGCACCGCGATGACGAAAAGATAACCTTCGCCGAAATGGAAACGGCGGTTGATAATTACATAAAGATTTATGAAGGTAATAATTAGCGGATACGGCCGTATGGGCCATATGGTTGAGGGCGTTCTGCTGGAGCGTGGTATTACTGTTGCCGCCTGCTCTGAGGATGTCTGCGCGACAGATCCTGCACTGGCAAAGGAATGCGTGTGCATAGATTTCACCACACCCGATGCGTTCAAGGCGAACTATAAGTTCATCGCAGCCAATTTCAAGGCGGCCGTGGTCGGCACCACCGGATGGGACGAAATCCGTGACGAGGTCCTTGCAGAATTCAAGGCCCGTGGAACGACTTTGATCTATTCGTCGAACTTCTCCATCGGGGTCAACGCGATGTTCGCCGCCGTAGAGAAAGTCAGTTCCGTTCTGCGTGGCTACGGCTATGTGCCGCACATCGAAGAGACTCACCATATCCACAAACTTGACGCCCCGAGCGGCACTGCAAAAACACTGGCGTCGATAGTGAGTGACGGGCTTGGAGTAACCCCGGACATCACCTCCATACGCGAAGGCGAAGTGCCCGGAATCCATATTGTGAAGTTCAAGTCCGAGGTTGACAAGATCAAGATTTCGCACGAGGCCTTCTCCCGCCAGGGACTGGCCGAGGGCGCGGTGGTTGCAGCCTTAATGACGGAGAAATGTGACGGGGTACACGAGTTTAAAGAAATTCTTTTAGGATGAAAAAAATACTTTTCAGGGGTGCCGGTCCCGCATTGGTCACACCGTTTAAAAGTGACGGATCTGTCGACTACGAAGCATATGTACGCCTGGTAAAACGCCAGGTGGAAGGAGGCGCTGATTTCCTCGTCGCGTTGGCTACATCGGCCGAAGCGCCTGTGCTGAGTGCGGAGGAGAAGATCAAACTTCTGGCTCTTACGCGCGAAAACGCGGGCGGACTGCCGATCATCGTCGGCGCGGGATCAAATTCCATCCCTGGGACGAAAGCCAATATGGAGCTCCTGAAGGATGCCGATGCGTGGCTCATTGTGGTTCCCTTCTACAACAAACCCACGCAGGAGGGAATGTTCCTTTACTACAAGGAGATTTGCTCCCTGACGGACAAACCGGTAATCATCTACAATGTGCCGGGCCGGACGGGGGCGAATATGTTGCCGGAAACGGCGCTGCGTCTCGCCCGCGAGGTGCCCGGCATCGTCGGGACAAAGGAAGCGTCCGGGAAATTCGAACAGATTAAGGCCATTATCGACGGCGCGCCCGAAGGATTTTCTATCCTTAGCGGCGACGACGATATGACTTTCGATATTATCGCAGCGGGAGGACACGGAGTAGTGTCCGTAGCTCAGAACGTGCTTCCCGAGCCCGTCTCAGAAATGACTCACCTGGCTCTCGAAGGGCGCTTGGATGAAGCCAGCAAGCTTAACGAGCGTCTCCAGCCTCTGTTCAAGGGCTGTTTCGTGGAGTCCAATCCTATTCCCGCGAAGGCGGCGCTCGCCCAGATGGGCCTCTGCTCGAAGACTATGCGCCTTCCGCTGACAGCAGCCACAGCCGCGACTGAATCCACCATCAAAGAAATCCTCAGCCAATGGAAATAACGTTAGAAAAGTTCTTGCAGACTCTCGACCAACTCGAAAAGGGCGAGGTCAGGGTTGCCGAAAAGATCGACGGCAAGTGGGTCGTCAACAAATGGGTCAAGGAAGTTATCCTCGCCGGATTCAAACTCGGCGCGGTGACCGATATGAGCCAGGGGCAGTTCAGTTTCTTCGACAAGGAGACCTTCCCCGTGCGCAAGTTCACGGCGGCCGACGGTGTGCGCATCGTGCCCGGCGGCAGCAGCATCAGGCGCGGAGCGTATCTCGCTCCCGGCGCCATAGTGATGCCGCCAGCCTACATCAACGCCGGAGCGTATGTGGGCGAGGGGACGATGGTGGACTCGCACGTGACGATAGGCAGCTGCGCCCAGGTCGGCCGCCATATCCACATTTCGGCCTCAACGCAAATCGGAGGAGTCCTTGAACCTGCCGGTGCAATGCCCACCATCATCGAGGACAACGCCTTCATCGGTGGCAATTGCGGCATCTACGAAGGAACGATAGTTCAGGAATATGCTGTGATAGGATCCGGAGTGATTATCACGTCGGCCACCCCGCTTTTCGACTCCACCACGGGAGATTTCGTCCCACGCAACGAGGACGGACGTGTGGTTGTCCCGCGCGGAGCAGTGGTAGTTAGCGGATCCCGTCCTATGAAGAAAGGACCCGGCGCAGAACTCGGAGTGTCGCTCTATTGCCCGGTTATCGTGAAGTACCGTGACGAAAAAACCGACGGCTCAGTCAGGCTTGAGGATGTATTGAGATAAATTGATGGATTATAAAAAATATTTTTCGGCCGACACCGAGTCGTTTATGCGCTCGCCGGTGAGGGAGATTTTCCGCAAGGTGGATCTTTCGCAGATTTATTCTTTTGCCGGAGGCTACCCTTCCGCCGAGACCTTCCCTCTGGAAACCATCGAACGTCTCTCGGCTGAGGTTCTGCGCAAATACGGCGCGAAGGCGCTGCAGTACGGCGCCACGCAGGGCGTTCCCGAGCTTCGCGAGGTGATCTCCAAGCGTTATGATGTGCCCGTGGAGAATATCCAGATTACGACTTCTTCGCAGCAGGGCATCGACGTGTGCACCCGCGTTCTGGTAGATCCCGGCGATGTGGTTTTGACAACCAACCCGACTTATCTTGGGGCTCTCCAGTCCTTCAAGAGCTACCGCGCGAAGGTCGTTGGATTTGATAACGAACGGCAGATCGCCGATCTGGTGGCCGCAGGACGTAAGATAAAGTTCTTCTACGCGATTCCGGACTTCCAGAACCCAAGCGGACAGACGCTCACCCTCGAACAACGCACGGAGCTGGTAGCACTCGCGCGCAAGTACGATTTCCTCATCGTGGAGGACAGCCCCTACCGCGAACTACGCTATGAAGGCAAGCCGGTCGCGACCATCTACTCGCTCGCACCCGAACGTACGCTTCATCTTGGGAGTTTTTCGAAGATTATGGCCCCTGGCTTCAGGCTCGGCTGGATTATCGGCGCGCCCGAACTGCTCGATATGATTTACGTGTGTAAGCAGTCGCTCGACCTGTGCCCGCCGATTATGGATCAGTATATGGCGGCAGAGTTTATGGGCGGTGGCGAACTCGACAAGAATCTCGCACATACGATCGAACTCTACCGCGGCAAACGCGACCATCTGCTTTCGCTGCTGGAAAAGTATATGCCAGAGGGCGTTACGTGGACACATCCGGAGGGTGGACTATTCCTGTTCGTAACTCTGCCGGAAGGCGTCGATACCGTCGCTCTATATGACCGCGCCCTGGCCGCCGGGGTCGCATATGTGGCCGGATCGTTCTTCTATGTGGACGGTTCACACAAGAATACTATGAGGCTCAATTTCTCGTTCCTCGACACGGAGCGGATGGAGCCGGGAATCAAACTGCTCGCTTCGTTGCTATGACACACTATCTTTACTCCGGAGCCGGAAATACTTTTGTGGTTCTCGACGGCCGCGAGGTCGCCGGGGAGGTGGATATCAAGGGCCTCTGCGCCAGGTATCACACCGATGGCCTGATGATAATTCATCAGTCGAAAGAGTGGGATTTCGAGATGGAGTTCTTCAATCCGGACGCCACGGGCGGAATGATGTGCGGAAATGGCGGACGCTGCATTGTGGCTTTTGCCGATTACCTGGGCTTCAAACCCGCCGATGGAAAAGTCTATCGCTTCAAAGCCGGCGACGGGCCGCACACGGGAGAGATACTGGCCGACGACGGAGTCGTGAAGACCGTGCGTATCCGGATGATCGATGTCAGCGAATTCCGTCCCGAACTGGACGGGTGGTTCGTGAACACGGGAACACGGCATTTCGTGAAGTTCGTTCCCGAAGTGGAAGGCTTGGACGTGGACTCCGAGGGTCGACGCTACCGCTGGGATCCCGTCTTCGCTCCCGTCGGCGCAAACGCCAACTTCGTGAAGTTGGAACCCGGCCGCCTGGTTGTACGTACGTTCGAAAAAGGCGTGGAAGGAGAAACGCTAGCGTGCGGGACAGGAATCACGGCCTCCGCTATAGCCTCGTGGTTGTCGGGCATATCCCCGCTCGGCGCTTTTATGGCCGCCCTCAACCCGGGGCAGTCGGCCCCGTACACCGAAACTGCCGACGGCCGCGTCATCGTGAACGTTCGCGCACGCGAAGACGACCTCCAGGTCGAATTCCGCCCCACCCTGGAGAACGGTCGCGTCACCGGCTTCACCTCAGTCTACCTCACCGGCCCCGCCAAAATGTACGGGAAAGAAATTACAGATTCTGCTGAATAAACTCCAGCGTAATCTCGGCCGGGAGGGCGTAGTTCTCCACATAGCAGTGCGTCAAGCCGGGGAGTTCCACATACCGGCAATTCTTCAAATACTCAGGATATTTCTTCGAATCCCTGAAGAGGTTGGGCATATCTGCGTCGCCCTGAACAATAAGCACCGGGCCTTTGTAGGCAGCGGTCCGTGCATAGACATCGATGTCGCGCGCGGCCTTGAAGTACTCCTTGCCGAACCAGTGGCCCCAGAAGAAGGTTGAATCGCCCAACTCGTCAATGTTTGCCGGCTCGTCGAAGAAGAGTCCGTTCACAGCATCCACGTGGATGCAGGCGGCCGGGGCGAGCAGGACGGCGCACTTAACCTTCGAGGCGCCCATATCACCCGCGAACACTCCCGCAACGAAGCCGCCCTGCGAGTGCCCGGCCACGGCGATGCGGCGCTTGTCCACCCACTTCAGCCCGGCTACATAGTCGTAGATGCGGTGCAGATCCTCAAGCTCGTTAGCTATGGTCATACCGCTGAACGGACCCTCGGACTCACCGTGGCCGTTGAAATCGAAGCGCACGGTCGCATAGCCGTGGGCCAGCAGCGAATCGTTGACCGCCATATTGTGCTTCTCCGAACGCCAGCCGGTAAGGCCGTGGCAGATTATGACCACGGGCACCTTGCGCGCCTGCACGGCCGGACGCTGGATGTCGCCGACCAACTCGCCTGCCGCACCGTCGATGGTCTCGGTGTAAGTGAGCTCTGGCAGCAGCGGCGCCGGGCGTAGATAAATCTCGACGCCAGTAATAATCGAAACGACTACAGCGCACAGAAGAACAATCTTCCAGGGAATGGCAAGCGGGTTTCTCATATGATATGCTTAATGATTATGAAAAACATCCAGCCGCAGACGATAAGTTTCGCTCCGGTGGTGAGTATAAAACCGAAGAATGCCCCGATCGAGGCCTTGAGAGACTCCCAGAAGCCGCGGTTCTCGACAACCATCTCGCCTATGAACGCCCCCAGGATGCTGCCCAGGATCATTCCGATGGGAGTGAGGAACATTCCGGCGAAGAGGCCGACCACAGCGCCGATGGATGCCGCCATATGGCCTCCCATCGCGCGCGTCAGGGTCGGCGGCAGAACGTAATCCAAAACGGTTACCACTGTCGCGACTACCAGAAAGATTATCAAAGTGGTAGTCGAAACGGGGTCATCCGGCACCTTCGCCAGATACAACAGGAAAAGGCCTATCCAACTGAGCGGAGGCCCGGGAATACCGGGCACAATACTGCCTATAATGCCGATCACCGCGAGGATGACGGCGAATATCTCCAATGCTGTCATTTTCTCTTGATATTTGCTCCGAGTGCGTTGAGGCGTTCGTCGATGGCTTCGTAACCCCTGTCGATCTGCTCGATGTTCTCTATCTCTGATGTTCCCTTCGCGGACAGAGCGGCAAGAAGCATTGCGATACCGGCACGGATATCAGGCGAAGTCATACGCCCGGCGCGGAGACTGAAGTTGTGGTCGTGGCCGATGACGACCGCGCGGTGAGGGTCGCAGAGAATGATCTGCGCGCCCATATCGATCAGTTTATCGGTGAAGAACAGACGGCTCTCGAACATCTTCTGGTGGATGAGGACCGAGCCCTTGCACTGGGTGGCCACGACGAGCATCACGGACAGAAGGTCCGGGGTGAGTCCCGGCCACGGTGCGTCGGCGATGGTCATAATGGAGCCGTCGATGAACGAATCGATGACATAGGACTCCTGTGCGGGGATGTAGATGTCGTCGCCCCTCTGTTCGAGCTTAACTCCCAACCTGCGGAAGCTCTCCGGGATGATGCCTAGTTCGTCGTAATGGACGTTCTTGATGGTCAGCGAGCTGCGAGTGATAGCGGCCAGGCCTATGAAAGAGCCGACCTCGATCATATCGGGCAGTATCACGTGGTTCGCGCCGCCGAGCTTCTCCACACCCTTGACGGTGATGAGGTTCGAGCCTATGCCCTCTATGTGCGCGCCCATCGCGACCAGCATCTTGCTGAGTTGCTGCACGTACGGCTCGCAGGCCGCGTTGTAGATGGTGGTCGTGCCGCGCGCGAGGGTTGCTGCCATCACGATATTTGCCGTACCGGTCACGGAAGCTTCGTCCAGAAGCATATAGCTGCCGCTCAAACCCTTGGGGGCGATAAGATGGTAAGCCTTCACAGCGGAGTCGTAGACATAAGAGGCGCCAAGCTTCACGAAACCTTCGATATGCGTGTCTATCCTGCGGCGGCCGATCTTGTCTCCGCCGGGTTTCGGGAAGTAGGCTTCGCCGTAGCGGGCGAGCAGCGGTCCCGAAATCATCACGGAGCCCCTGAGGGCCGCGCACTTCTTAACAAACTCCTGGCTTCGGATATACTCCAGGTCGATGTTTGCGGCCTTGAAGGTGTACTCGCCTTTTGCGTGGCGGGTGACCTCCACGCCCATCCCCTTCAGAAGGTCGATGAGGTTGAGTGTGTCGAGTATTTCCGGCACATTGGACATCCTGACGGGCTCGGCGGTGAGAAGCACCGCGCTGAGCACCTCGAGCGCTTCGTTTTTCGCTCCCTGGGGTGTGATTGAGCCGCTGAGTTTACGGCCTCCTTCGATGATGAACGAACTCATTATTGCGTGTGGTTAGATATGTTCTACTTCGGGGTGCAGCTCCACGCCGAACTTTTTCCGTACGGCGTCGATAACCTCCTGTTCCAGCGCGACGATCTCGTCCGGGCTCGCTGAACCGCTGGCGTTCACTATTACGAGCGGCTGCTTTTCGTAGACGGCCGCGCCTCCACGTCTGACGCCCTTGAAACCGCACTGCTCTATCATCCAGGCCGCCGGCACCTTCACGAATCCGCCTTCGAGCACGAAGTGCGGCACGGTGTCGTAGCCCTGGGCGATCTGCGCGAACTGCGCGGCGCTTACGACCGGATTCTTGAAGAAGCTGCCGGCGCTGCCGATCTCTTCCGGATCCGGGAGTTTTTCGCGGCGTATGCGTATGATCTCCTCGCGCACCTCCATAGGCGTTGCCGGCTGACGGCCGTCGAAAATCTTCTTCAGCGCGCCGTATTCGATCTTCGGAGCGGGCACACGGCTGAGCGAGAAGAGCACGCCCGTGATTATGTAGCGGCCCTTGAATTCCGGGTCCTTGAACAGAGAATCGCGGTAGCCATAGCGAAGCTCGTGGACCTTGAAGGCCGTTTTGTCGCGCGTTTGCAGGTCGAAACAGGTGACGCCGGCGATAATATCCTTCGCCTCCACGCCATAGGCGCCAATATTCTGCACTGCCGCCGCACCCACGGTGCCGGGAATCAGAGAGAGATTCTCCATACCCCACATCCCGTCCGCGCAGGTCTTCGCCACGAGGTCGTCCCATTTCACTCCCGAACCAACGGCTAGCGGCACCTTGTCCGCGCCGGCGTCGAAGTACTTGATGTAATCGATGCAGGAGCGGAGGACCGTGCCTTCGAAATCCTTGGTGAAAAGCAGATTAGAACCCTCGCCTATGCTCATTATGGGCTTGGGCAGAGAGTCAAAATCAAGCGATTTGAGGTCCTCGATGGTGTCGTACTCGATATAGCAGGCGCAGGACACCTTCATCCGGAAAGTGTTCTGCACGCTGAGATCGTGATTGTCGGACCTTCTTATCATTAGTCTTCTTTAACCGTGCTGGCGAGGAACAGTTCGTCCATCTGCACCTGGTCGATCTTGCTCGGGGAGTCGATCATCACGTCGCGGCCCTGGTTGTTCTTCGGGAACGCGATGTAGTCGCGAATGGTCTCCTGCCCGCCGAACAGTGCGCAGACTCGGTCGAAACCGAACGCCAGTCCTCCGTGGGGCGGAGCGCCGTATTGGAAGGCGTGGATGATGAAGCCGAACTTGTATTCCGCTTCCTCGGGGCCGATGCCGAGAACTTCGAACATACGCTTCTGCATATCGGCGTTATGGATACGGATGCTGCCGCCGCCGAGCTCGGAGCCGTTGAGCACGAAGTCGTAGGCATTGGCGCAGACGCGCTCGAGGTCCTCCTTCTTATCTGAGTAGAACCATTTCTCGTGCTCGGGCTTCGGCGCGGTGAACGGGTGGTGCATCGCGTAGAAGCGGCCGTCTTCCTCGCTCCATTCGAGCAGAGGGAAGTCCACGATCCACAGAGGTGCGAAGACGTGAGGGTCGCGAAGGCCGAGACGGTTACCCATCTCGATACGCAGCACACCGAGCTGGGTCTGGGTCTTGCGCTTCGGACCGCAGAGCACGAGGATAAGGTCTCCGGTCTTTGCTTCGAGCGCATCGGCAACCTTCTGGAGCTGCTCGGGGGTGTAGAATTTATCCACGCTGGACTTGACGGTGCCGTCCGGGTTGAGCTTGATATACACCAGGCCCTTCGCTCCCACCTGCGGGCGCTTGACCCATTCGGTGAGTTCGTCGAGCTGCTTGCGTGTGTACTCCGCACAGCCCTCGACGTTGATTGCGCCTATGTATTCAGCGCTGTCGAAGACACTGAAGTTCTGGCCCTTGACGAGATCGCTGATTTCGTGTATCTTCATTCCGAAGCGGATATCCGGTTTGTCGGAGCCATAGTTGTCCATAGCGTCGTACCAGCTCATTCGCGGCAGGGGGTTGGGAATATCCACGCCCACTGCGTTCTTGAACATAGCGCGCATCATTCCTTCGAAGGTCTTGAGGACGTCCTCCTGCTCCACGAAGCTCATCTCGCAGTCGATCTGTGTGAACTCGGGCTGACGGTCCGCGCGAAGGTCTTCGTCGCGGAAGCAGCGCACGATCTGGAAGTAGCGGTCGTAACCGGCAACCATCAGGAGCTGCTTGAAGGTCTGGGGGCTCTGAGGAAGGGCGTAGAACTGTCCGGGGTTCATACGTGAAGGCACCACGAAGTCGCGCGCTCCTTCAGGCGTCGACTTGATGAGGTAAGGGGTCTCGATCTCCATAAAGCCCTCTCCGTCGAGGTAAGTGCGGATCTCCTGCGCTAGGCGATGGCGGAGAGCCAGTGCGCGCTGAAGCGGCGGGCGACGAAGGTCAAGGTAGCGGTATTTCGCGCGCAGGTCCTCTCCGCCGTCGCTGTTCTCCTCGATGGTGAAAGGAGGAGTGACGGATTTGTTCAGTATGTTGATTTTTTCGACTTTGATCTCGATTTCGCCCGTGGGAATCTTAGGGTTTTTGCTCTGGCGCTCAAGCACTTCGCCTGTGGCCTGTATGACAAACTCGCGGCCGAGCGATTCGGCTGTTTCCACGAGTGCAGGGTCGGCTGCGCCGTCGATTACGAGCTGGGTGATTCCATAACGGTCGCGGAGGTCGATGAAGGTCATACCTCCAAGTTTGCGGGATTTCTGAACCCATCCCGCGAGGGTAACTGTTTTACCTTTGTCGGAGAGCCTCAACTCGCCGCAAGTGTTGGATCTGTACATATATTATTATTGTCTTTTTCCGGCAGCCCAAATTTAGCATTTTTTCACCAAATTGGCGCCATAACGAGCCATTTTAGCGCCAGACGCCCCATTATTCCCCTAATCGGCGCCATAATCGCACTATTCGGCGCCAGATTCCCACTTCTCTCGCCCATCCGCGCCCAAAAGCGACTTTTTGGCGCCCAAATGAGGAAAAATGAGTAAATTGGCGGTAGTTATGGCGAAGAAGAAATCCAAAAAGCAGCAAAAGCCGTCGAAGGCGGCGATAATCATAATTGTTCTGCTGGTAATCGCGGCGGTGATTTATCTCTATGCCGTGCCGCGAGAAAAGTGGCCGGAGCCGGTCAGGGCCGAGGTGGAGCGCGTCGAGGGCGAGTGGGGAGTCAAGATCGGCAAGCAGGCGGAGGCCACGGTGGCGGCGGGCGAAGCAGCCGGCGCGGTCACAGCCGTTCAACCGGAGCCAGAGACTCCGAAAGCAACGGGCGCACCCAAGCAGAAGGTGCCGAATCCGCGCTGGCTGGAGCTGCCCGCCGGAGGGAACGACGGTCTGACGCACTGGGCAACGATGGGCGGCCGGCGCCAGCGCAACTACACTATGCTCTACGACCCGTCGGTCTACGCTTCCTACTGGGTGGCCTACCCCCTCTGCGCGGCGCATCTCGGATCCGGACGCACGGAAACGTGGGCCTATGACCCCGACGTGGCGCTCGACAAGCAGACGAAAGTGAGCAGCGGCAGCTACGGCGTCAACTTCACCGGAGTCGAATACGCTTCGAATTACTACGCCCGCGGGCATCAAATCCCGAACGCCGATCGCAACGGCAACGACGAGATGATGGCGCAGACCTACTACAGCACCAATATGACCCCGCAGATCCAGAACGGCTTCAACGGCGGCATCTGGGCCAAGCTCGAAGCGGGAGTGCGCGGGATGGTCCCCGTTGGCGACACTCTATACATCGTCACGGGCGCCGCTTTCCGCAAGGCGGGCGGGAGCGAGAAGGTCTCGCAAATCGTCAGTACCCGCGACGGAAAGACCCTGCCCGTGCCGAACTACTACTGGAAGGCCGTACTGAAGGTCAAGCGCAACGCCGCCGGAGCTATCACGGACGCTCAGACCATCGGCTTCTGGCTGCCACACAAAGAGTTCAAGAAGACACTCTATTTCGACTTCGCGGTCAGCGTGGACCAGATTGAAGCCTGGACCGGCTACGATATGTTCCCGGGGCTTCCGGACTCGATAGAAAACGTCTGCGAAAAGAATACTTCGCTCTCCGCCTTCGAGGCGTGGAAGTAATTTTTCGCCCTGGCGGTCTTGTATTTTCGAAAATTGTATTACCTTTGCAGTCCGCAATGGGGTATTAGCTCAGTTGGTAGAGCGTTTGAATGGCATTCAAAAGGTCAGGAGTTCGATTCTCCTATGCTCCACAAAAATAGCAGGCCGACTGGCCTGCTATTTTTGTGGGCATACGCGGACAAGTCCCTGATTTTCAGCAACTTACTAAAACACGGCTCCGAGAATTTAGGAGTCGAGTTTCACGATTGTGCTGATTATCAATCACTTAGACGCCACGGCGGCTGACGCCGCTACCAGCCTTCAGGCACTATCAACCATCCTTTTTGCGTTGGGGATAAGTCGCTAGTAGTCAGCGATTTATATAAATTAGGTGTCCCAAAATCGGGACACCTAATTAGTTTAACTGGCTGTGTGTCTGGAGGTTACCTCCCACGCACTATTTCTTTTTGAAAGCGGCGCCACCGCGGCCGTAGCCCCAGTAGAGGTTGGCGCCGTCGCGATAGACGATATAGACGTCCGAATATCCCATCGGCTGCTCGGTAAGCCACTCGCTTGCTTCGAGGGTGTTTGCGTCAAATTCAGCATAGTCGATATTATAGACGCCATCTACCCACTCATATTTGGCAGAACTGTACATCGTCTCGTAATTGACGGTGAACTCATTGCCGCTGACAGAGAAGGTGCCGACTTCCTTGGTTACGTAATAATGAATTGTCGGTTCATCGGTTCCTGTCGCATCGCTGTGGTAAGCCGTTCCAAGGGAATAGGCAGTGAATTTATTACCTTTCGCAATCAGGCGTCCTTGGAGTTTTCCGTTATCGTCTTTACACTCCCACTCGCCCTGGAGATCGCTCTCGGTTACGGGTTTGTCGAGTTTCATTTCATCCTTGTTGGAGGACATAAACATAAGGAACGCGGCGTCTTCATCTCCTCCGCCGTAGAACCAATCGTTCTTTACGCTCCAGATAAGAAGAGGCTTCGCGAGAACGTGGATAGTGGCCGTCCTGGTGCGAGGCAGTTCATTGATGCGCTCGTCGGTGACCTTTTTCCACTCGCCGATATTTGCAGGATGTCCGTCTACCCAATCGGTCTCAATCTCCCAGAATGTGGAAATCTTGAAGGTAATAACATCACCGCTGATGGTGTAGGTTCCCGTGTCCTTCATACCGGTGATTCCACCATACTCCCAGGTGTAATTACTATTTTTCTCGAAGGTGACGATGGACGGGTGATATTCCTCGCCGGGCATATACCAGGTGCCGAGAAGTTCAGACTGGCTCACATTGCCGTTTTCGTCTTTGTCACAAGATGTCGCAAGAATTGCGAGAGCGGCAAGAGCCGCGAACAGATATTTTTTCATATGGTTAGAATTTGTCCGAGTCAAATATAACGATAAAATCCGTTAAGTCAAGCCTTTACAGCCGCTTTACCGAAATCGGGTACGGCCGAGGGATCGATTGCGACGCAGCCTTTCGCGAGGACGGTGACCTTAGCGGCGGGGTGCGCTTCGGAGGTCATCTTCGCGCAGTTGGCGACGCAGTAGTCGTAGCAGAGACCGACGACATCGACTTCGACATTGTCGTCTTTACCTGCCAGAAGATCCACCCCGTATTCCTCTTTCGCGGGGTCCTGACCTTTAAGTATTGTTTCGTCCGCCACTGAGTCCAGCATCCAGAAAGGCGCCGCGCCCAGCGTCCCTGCCACACAGTGGGCCGGCCAGGGACCGCCCTGCGGCGCGAACGAGCAATGGTTCGCCGGATGCCAGTCCTTGGTCATCACGATTTTATCATATCCGCCGTCGCGGACAAGAGCCATAATAAACTCGCAGGCCGGAGCCCACTTGGCGTAACTTACGCCCAGCGACCCGTCGATAAAATCGTTCTGCGGGTCAATTATTGCCAAGATTCTCATATCGTACAAAAATACGAAAACAATTTATGCCAACAAAAATAGCAGGCTCGGGCCTGCTATTTTTGTGGAGCATAGGGGATTCGAACCCCTGACCTATAGATTGCGAACCTATCGCTCTACCAACTGAGCTAATACCCCATTTGGGACTGCAAAAGTAACACTTTTTTTCATTTATTAGTATATTCGTACTGTTAAATACACTAAACCGTTATGCTTGCAACAATTATCTACATTCTTGGTGTCATCGCCGCTATCTGGTGTGTTCTCGACATCCTCAAGAAAAAATCCGGCCTTATCACCAAGATTCTCCTCATCGTTCTCGTGCTCGCAACGAG
Source organism: Bacteroidales bacterium (assembly GCA_017615435.1). The sequence continues at coordinate 92,762 of JAGAAF010000063.1, read as the reverse complement.
CTGGCTCGGCGTGATCCTTTACTACTTCTGGCTGAAGAACGTTATTAAATAGGGCGCTGCCCTTCATTAACGTCCGCGTATCAGGCGCGGAAGCCAGCGGAAGATGATGAGCAGTTCGAGGATATAAGCCACGACTATCATCAGGACGCGGAACCAGTACTGAAGTAAAAACTCGTTCCATATCTGGTATTTCGGGAACAGGAAATACCCCGGCTTCTTGGTCACGGGGCGGATATCGTATGTAAAGAACTTCCACACCTTGCGGAGAGCCTTTCCCGCAAAGTTTGCATCGTCGTAGCCCTCGAAATATTTTTCTGCGGTGAGTCCTTCCGCCAGATACGTCACCCTCTGAGGGAAGTAGATTTTCAGATCTTCGAGCGCGTATTGTCCTTTGTGCCCCTTCAGCGTGTATGCGAACTGGTAACGGCTATCCCTGCCGTTTGCCCACACTTTCGGCACTTTTGCCAACTTCCATACCGATGTGATGACGGCGGTGTCGCCGGTCGGCAGGATGGTCTTCTGACCCAAGGCCGTCTCCATCAGCGGGCCGTGGCCACGCTTGCCGTCCGGAAGTTCGACGAGGTATTCCTGATTGGTCCAATAAACTCGCGGCGAGTTGCCGTTGTTGAGCTTCTGTTTATAGACGCCGAGCACCTTCACGCGCGTCCCAGTCTGGAGTTTTCGCGTCTTGTCTGATCCGAGGAGTTTGATTTCCTGGTCGGGTATGACCACGGTGACTTTTTGGGCAAGAGCGACAGCATCCGCTTCGGAAACCGGTTTGTACGACATCTGGTCCATACGCCGGATCAGCACTATCGCAAGAACGGTTACTGCCAGCAGCAGGATGCGCTTCAGCAGTTTGCCGCTTGAGACGGTGGCCTTCCGGACCTTATCGTCGCCGGTGTTATTGGCGGCCTTTTTGCGCCACATCCGCGCCTTCCGCTCGTTGATTTCCACACCCTCGCCGTATTCATATTTATTCGCCAGCACGGCCTGTGCCTTCGCATAGCCGTTCTTTGCCGACTCTATGAACCATCGAAGTGCAAGCGCCTTCTGCCCATAGCATCTCTGATAGGCGTGAAGCGCAAGGTAGAATTGCGATTCCGCGTGTCCGCTCACTGCAGCTTTGTGCCACCAACGCAGTGCCTCCAAATGACGTACGGGATCGTGGTGCGCCCCCAAATAGACAAAATTATAGACCTTTCCGTCGATTACATCGCGATGACTGGAAATATCCCAGAATGCGTTTTTGCCCCTTTCGAACCAAATATCAGGTTCCCGCTCATCCGCTTCCACCTTCTTCATCTGCTTAAGGGCGAGTTCGGACGGCGCATTGCCTTTATCTGCGGCCTTCTGATACCAATTTTCGGCGTTGCGCTTATCGCCAAGTCCCAACTCGTAGCATCTTCCTATTTGATAATAAACGTTCGGGTCGCCGAACACCGCGTCGTATTTCTTGTACCACTTGATAGCCTTCTTGAAATCGACGTCGGTGCCGAGACCGTAATGATAACTCCAACCCAAGTCGTAGTAGGCGAGCTCATATTTTTGCGCAGCGGCCTTGCGATACCACCCAAACGCTTCTGTATAGCGTTTTTGCCTGAATAATTCGTCTCCCAATTCCTGTTGGGAACCGGCATCTCCGGCCTTGGCGTCCCTCCACAGCTTCTGCGCGGCAGCGTCTTTTTCGCTCCTCGCAAGAAACGCTTCGTCCACGAATTCTTCTTCCTGGACATCTACCTCCAGGACTTCTTCTTCCCCGGCCTCTTCGTGCCCGTTGTTTCGAGTAAGAAGGTCGAACAGCTCTTTATCGGTACTTTTCATTGCAAGACAAATATAAAGATTATTTGTATCTTCGTGGCGCTTTTGCTACGCAGCGTGAGGAAATCATTAATCATATTGCTTTCACTTCTGCTCGCCTCGCCGGCTTTCGCACAGCTGACGAAGCTGGACAGCCTTTCTATGCCAAGCGTGGACACCCTCGAAGCGGCAATCGTCCGCGACGAAAAGACCATACGCGAAACCGTAACCCAGACGAGCATAAAGAAAATCGAAGGCGACAAGATAGGCCGCAACTTCGCCGTGCTCGGCTCGCCGGACCTCATAAAGGCCCTCCAGATGCTCCCCGGCGTCTCCGACGGCTCGGAGCTCTCTTCCGGCCTCTATGTCCGCGGCGGCGACGGCTCCGACAACCTCTACCTGCTGGACGGAGTGCCTATGTACCAGATCAGCCACGTCCTCGGCCTGTTCTCGTCGTTCAACACGGACGTGATTGAAGATGCCGACTTCTACAAAGGCGGCTTCCCTGCCCGCTTCGCCGGAAGGCTTTCTTCGGTTGTGGACGTCGGCGTGCGCGAAGGCAACTTCAAGGAGTGGCACGGCAACGCCTCGCTCGGACTGATCGACGGACACTTCCAGATCGAAGGGCCGATTATCCCCGGCAAGACATCGATCAACTTCGGCGTACGCAGGACGTGGACAGACATAGTCAAGAGTGTGGCGATGCTCTTCATCAAGAGCGACCTGGGCCAGGAAGTGGCAGGCAAAACCCACTACGATTTCGGGGACTTCAACCTGAAGCTGGTGCACAAGTTCTCCCCTTTCAGCAAACTGTCTTTCTCCGGTTACTACGGCCAGGATCTGTTAAAGCTGGCGGCAATGGTCCGGCAGGATGAATTGAAAGAGGATTTCAATTTCGACCTCAAATGGGGCAACATCCTCGGCTCCCTTGCCTGGGACCGCCAGTTCTCCGAGACCTTCGATATGCACGCCTTCGCCTACTACACGAACTATTCTGCGAGAATGAAAATTATTCTCGACGGTTCCACAGAAGACGTGGACGAAGACGGCAACAAGACCACGACCAACCTCCATATGCACGAGAACAACCTCTCGCGCATCTACGACATCGGCGCCGGGGTGAACGTCTACGACAAGCGCTGGTCCGGACATCATCTCCGCTTCGGCGGCAGCGGCGTATTCCATACTTATGATCCCGCACGCGACGAAAGCTTCAAGGTAGTGATGGACAACACTCCTATGCTGAATACCGGCGACTCTCAGTCCAAGCACTATCTCGGCGGCGAGTTCGGCATATATGCGGAAGACGAGATCACGCTCGGCCGTCGCTGGCGCCTCAACCTCGGCCTGTCCAACGCGTTTCTGATCGTAGACGGCAGGGCATACTACCGTCCGGAGCCGCGGGCTGCGTTCAAGTTTATGGCAACGGACTACCTCGACCTCAAGGGCTCTTTCACGACGATGAACCAGTTCGCGCACATCGTGTCGGCCAGCTACGCAGATATGCCCGTGGATATGTGGATGCCCAGCACCGCGCGCATAAAGCCTATGAGCTCGAACCAGTTCGTTCTCGGCGGCGCGCTCAAGCTACCGCAAAACGTGACCGTGGACGTGGAGGCGTTCTACAAAACGATGGACCACATCTACGAGTACGCCGAAACCAACACTATGATGCCGAAGATCGACAAATGGGAGGACGTGTTCGAAGAGGGAATCGGCCGCGCCTACGGACTTGAGTTCAGCCTCGAATACCAGACGGACAAGCTCAACGCCGCCGCCTACTATACCCTTTCGAAGGCCGAACGCCTGTTCAAAACCTTCTACTACACCTGGTACCCCGCCAAGAACGACAACCGTCACAAAGTCACACTGACCGCGTCGTATTTCTTCAACCGCCGGTTCGAACTCTATGCGGCGTGGCTCTACCACACCGGCAACAAGTTCACCGGCCGCTCAGCCGTAATCTGGGACGGTCAATACGACTCTGGCCAAGACCTCTACGAGTCGCCCAACAACTATTCGCTCCCGCCCTACCACAGACTCGACGTGGGCTTCAACTGGCACAAAAAAACACGGCACGGTTACGAATCCACCACCACCTTCAGCGTCTACAACGCCTACAACCACGTCAACCCAATGCTGGGTATGATTACCCAGGAAGACGGCAGGATGGTCGGCCTTGCTTATGGTATTTTCCCCATCATCCCCACATTGAGTTTCGCCCTTAAGTTCTAAGCAATGAAGAAGTTTCTGTTACCGATAATGATAGCTGTTCTGGGACTTAGTTCCTGCGAAGAGTATTTCGAACTTAAGGGGTCTGAAGGCGATCCCAAGATGTACGTGGAGTGCTATGCGGGACTCACGGACACCACCTTCATCAAGCTCTACAAAGCAGTGCCGGTAAACTCGAAGCGTTCGAACGGAGACGATTTCAACTTGCAGAAACTCGATTTCACCATTAACGGAACCTCTGCGAACCTGACCGAGGTCGACAACACCCTCTACTGGACCGCGGATCCCATCCCCACCGGAGCCAAGCTTGCGATAGACGTGCAGACGAAAGAGACGGCGCCCGTCCACGCCACAACCACCGTCCCGGCAAAGCCGTCGTTCACCACTGAAGTTTCTTACATCTCCGGTTCCACCCCTATGTTCCGCTTCCACCTCAAGATGGACGGACATATCGCCCCGACCGACCGCTTCGGCATAAGCATCAAAGAACACGTTACTATCAGTTACGACAACGGCGATGAGCCGCAGTCGTACTACGAAAATTCATCTCCCGTAACCCTCGACATTTCAACCGCATCGCTAACTGATATTCTTATGGCCGCGCTGATGCCTATGCCCAGCATAAATGTCACCGGTTATCCCGAAACCATCGAATGCGCATTCTACAGCGGGGAAGATTTCACTGACGGGGAGATAGACGTAGCAGCCCTGTTCACACCGACAGAAATGACCTGGGAGCAGTATAAATGGGAGGAAGATGAAGACGGTAATTATTGGCCGACCGACACCGTCACCGTCACGAGGACAGATTCTCTGAGCGTGACCGTGGTCCGCCTTTCCGACGAAAGTTTCGGCTATATGAACGCCCTCTACAACCAGGAAACCGACATTATGGCTATGGCGGGCCTCAGCCCGGCGCACTTCGCCTACACCAACGTCGCCGGCGGATACGGCGTACTCGGAGGCCTGACTCTCGCGGGCAGCCCCTGGTACGACGCAATCGAGATAATTAATAATTAAGCGTGCGCGGCAGATTGGATAACTTCGCCCAACGTAGGATGAGCGTGAATCACACTCTGCAGATCAGCTAACGTCGCGTGTTTCGCGAGCAACGCGGCGATTTCCTGAACGATATCCGCCGAGTGCGGTCCGAAAAGATGGCAGCCGAGGATGCGGCCGTCTTCTTCGGCAACGATTATCTTGCAGAAGCCTTCGGTGTCGTCCATCGACACGGCCTTTCCGTTGGCGCGGAACATAGACTTCAGGCACTTCACGGCCAGCCCCTTCTCCTTCGCTTCTTCTTCGGTCATACCCACCGTGGCCGCTTCGGGCATAGTGAACACCGCTGCGGGGATAATGCCGAAATCGATCGAGTCTGCAACGCCACAGATATGATTCAGCGCGCGCAGGCCCTGGAAGGTAGCGGCGTGCGCGAGCATCATCTGCCCGAGCACATCACCCACGGCATACACTCCCGGCACGTTAGTCTGCATATCAGCATCGACCGTGATGCCCCTGCGTGTGAATTCTATGCCTATGTCGGACAGGTTCAGCGCGTCCAGGTTGGCCCTGCGGCCCACGGCCATCAGCACCTTGTCCGCCTCGACGGACGCCTCGCCGTTCTTCGTCTGATAACTCACGGCGAGCCCGCCGTCCACGGCAGAGATACCGGTCACCTGCGCGGCCGTTTCGATCGCGATGCCGCGCTTGCCCAGCGCAAGCTTCAGCCTCTTCGCGAGGTCCACGTCGAAGCGAGGAAGGATGGTCGGAGCATACTCCAGGACCGTCACCTCGCTGCCGAAGCTCTTGAAGATCGATGCGAACTCGAGCCCTATGACTCCCCCGCCGATAACGGCAAGCCTGCGAGGGACCTCGGGCAGATCCAGAATTTCGCGGGAAGTGATGACACCGGGAAGATCGGCACCGGGAATGGGAAGCGAAGCGGAAACCGAACCCACCGCAATTATGATGCGGTCGCCGGCATACTCCTCGCCGTTCACCACGACCGTGCGGGCATCCTTAAGCGAAGCTTTTCCCTCCACTACGGTGATCAGCTTATTGCGCATAAGCATATCTATTCCGTCCTGAAGCTGCTGCACCACCGCCTGCTTGCGTTCGAGGACTTTAGCGAAGTCGAACGCAGGCGCCGCGGCGACTCCGAGCGCTTCCGCCTTCTTCATCTCCTCGATGAGTCCGGCATAGTGGCAGAAAGTCTTGGTGGGAATGCAGCCTTCGTTCAGGCACGTTCCGCCAAGAGGGCCGTCGGTAACCAAGGTTACTTCGAGTCCCCTTTTCGCGGCCTCAACGGCAGTTTCATAACCGCCGGGGCCGGCACCGATAATTATAATTCGCATTTCAGGATAGGATTACGCGCGGCCGCAGTCTCGTCCGGACGTGAAATCGGAGCGGAGTGCGGAGCGGAGTGGAGCACGTCCGGATCCGCCGCGGCCTCGCGCGCGATTTCGTGCATTACATCGATGAACGCATCCAGCGTCTCCTTGCTCTCCGTCTCCGTGGGCTCTATCATAAGCGCCTGGTGGAAAAGCAGCGGGAAGTAGATGGTCGGAGCGTGGAAACCGTAGTCGAGCAGACGCTTCGCCACATCGAGTGTGGTCGCCCCTGCTTTTCCGGTCGCGCTTCCGTCGTCGATAAGTCCGTCGAACACGAATTCGTGCTTGCAGACCGAAGGTATAGGGAGCTTGTAAGCGTCCTTCAGGCACTCCTTCACGTAGTTGGCGTTGAGGGTCGCGAGCTTGCCTGCCAGCTTGATGTTCTGCTTTCCGAGCATCAAAATGTAAGCGTAAGCGCGCAGGATCACGCCGAAGTTGCCCATAAACGCGGACACACGGCCGGCTGCCTTGTCTGCCGAACGCACGATATGGAAGCGGCCGTTCTCCAGCTTCTCAACCCTCGGCACCGGCAGGCAATCCACAAGCTTTTCGCAGACGCCGACGGGCCCAGAACCGGGACCGCCACCGCCGTGGGGAGTACTGAAAGTCTTATGGAGATTGATATGCATCACGTCGAAGCCCATATCGCCAGGGCGGACAGTGCCGAGCAGAGGGTTCATATTGGCGCCGTCGTAGTAAAGCAGACCGCCGCACTCGTGGACCAGCTCCGCAATCTCTTTGATGTCCTTTTCGAACAGTCCGAGTGTGTTCGGGTTGGTCATCATAATGCCGGCGATATCCGGTCCGAGCAGAGGCTTAAGCGACTCCACGTCCACCAGGCCGTTGGCGCCCGACTTCACCTCGACTATCTCGAGGCCGCAGACAGCAGCCGAAGCGGGATTGGTTCCGTGAGCGCTGTCCGGGACTATCACCTTCGTGCGGGCAAGGTCGCCCCTCTGGAGATGGTAGCTGCGGATGATCATAAGACCGGTCAGCTCACCGTGCGCGCCGGCGCAGGGATTCAGCGTGAAGCGCTTCATTCCCGTGATGGCGGCCAGAGCCTTCTCCGTCTCGTAATAAACCTCGAGCGCGCCCTGAACGGTGCTCTCATCCTGCAGAGGATGGAGTCCCTGGAAGGAGGGCATCGCGGCGATTTCCTCGTTGATCTTCGGGTTGTACTTCATCGTGCAACTGCCCAGCGGGTAGAAGCCGGTGTCCACACCGAAGTTCATCTGCGAGAGGTTGGTATAATGCCTTACCACATCCGGCTCGCTCACTTCGGGAAGAAGCGGCGAAGCCGAACGCCTGAGGCCTGCGGGCAGTTCGTCAAGCGAACCCTTACATCCGTTGCAAGGAAGAGTATAGGCCACGCGGCCAGGTTTCGATAGCTCGAAAATCAGTTTATCGTAGTATTTCATTGACCAGCGTGTCTATTTCTTCTTTACTTCTCTTTTCCGTCACGCAGAAGCTTGCGTAACCTTCTTCAGTCTTGAGCGCGGCGAAGAATCCCGCGTCATAGAGTTTCTTCTGCAGAGCGTCGAGGTCCACGAGCGGCCTGAGCACAAACTCCTTGAGGAAGGGTTTGCCGAACACGGGCTCGAATTTGCCGGTCTTCAGCAGTTCTTCATACAGATAGTGCGCTCCCGCATAGGACTTTTCGTTCACTTCCTTCATTCCCTGAGGGCCCATCAGCGAAAGGTAGACCGTCACATAGAGCGCCATCAGCGACTCGTTCGAGCAGATGTTGGAGGTGGCTTTCTCGCGGCGGATGTGCTGCTCGCGCGCCTGGAGCGTCAGCACGAACGAACGGCGACCTTCGCCGTCCACCGTCTGGCCGACTATGCGGCCGGGCAGCTTGCGCATATAGTCCTTGCGGCACGCCATAAATCCGACGGACGGACCGCCGTAGGTCATAGGGATACCCAGCGACTGACCGTCACCCACGGCTATGTCCGCACCCCATTCGGCCGGCGACTTAAGCACCGCCAGCGCCGACGGATCGCAGTACTCGGCCAGCACCGCGCCCGCTTCGTGAAGCGCGTCCGCGAAACCGGTGTGGTCCTCGATTATACCGTAACGGTTGAGCGACGGGACTATCGCACCCGCCACATCGCCGCCCGCCAGCAGCGCCTTCAGCGCTTCAAGCGAAGTCTGCCCGTCTTCGAGCTCAATCTCCTCGATCGTGGTCCCGAAGAATTTGGCGTAGGTACGCACAGTCTCGATGACGTTCGGCAGCAGGCTCTTCGAGACTAGGACGGTGTTCTTTTTCTTCGCGCAGGCAACGGCCATACGCATAGCCTCCGCCGCAGCGGTAGGACCGTCGTACATAGAGGCGTTGCTCACGTCCATCCCGGTGAGGTTGCAGATCATACTCTGGTACTCGAAGATGTAGCGGAGCGTGCCCTGCGAGATCTCGCACTGGTAGGGGGTGTAAGCGGTAAGGAACTCCGAACGCGAAAGCAGGTTGGGGATCACGGCCGGGCTGTAGTGGTCATAGGAACCGGCGCCCACGAAGACCTTAAGCTTCGGGTTAAGGGAGGCGAGCTTCTCGAAGAAGTCACGCACTTCCTGCTCCGACTTGGCGTCCGGCAGGTCGTACTCGCCTTTGTAGAGGAAGTCGGCGGGCACGTCGGAATAGAGGTCTTCAAGCGAGGAGACCCCTATCCTTTCGAGCATCTGCCGTATATCCTCCCCGGTATGAGGAAAATAAGGGAATGCGCTCATTATTTTGCTATTTCTGCGTAGGCTTTTGCGTCCATCAGGCTTTCGAGCTCGCTTTCGTCGCTCATTTCCACCTTGATGATCCAGTTTTCGAATGCGTCTTCGTTGATGAGTTCGGGAGCGTCCTCAAGGGCCGAGTTGACTTCGACCACCTTGCCGGATACCGGAGTGTAGAGCTCGCTGGAGGCTTTCACGCTCTCGAGAGCGCCGAAATCCTCGCCCTTCTCGAATTCGTCGCCTTCGTCCGGGAGGTCGACATAGGTGATGTCTCCCATCTCCGCCTGTGCGAAATCAGATACGCCGATGACGGCGATGTTACCTTCAACTTTTACCCATTCGTGCGATTCGCTGTAGAGCAAACCTTCTGCAATCTTTGACATAGTATTATTTTTTATAGTTTGTCTGATAAAAACGCTTCTTTACGACTTCTCCGGGGAAGACTTTCTTGCGGATGCGGACGTTCAGTTTGGTGCCGAGCGCCGAATATTCCTTTTTCACGAGAGCAAAGCAGATGCTCTTGTCCAGGGAGATGGAGTGATAACCGGTCGTGACGACTCCGACCTCCGTTTCGTCGTCGAGCTCCACGGGATAGCCGGCGCGAGGGATGGCGCGGTCGAAGATCTCGAGACCCACGAGCTTGCGCTCAGTTCCTTCGGTCTTCTGCTTTTCGAGGGCTTCTTTGCCGATGAATTCTTCCTTGTCCAGTTTGCAGAACATTGAAAGGCCTGCCATAACGGGAGATATCTCGGGAGAAAGTTCGTCGCCGTAGAGAGGGAGGCCGGCCTCGAAACGAAGGGTGTCGCGGCAGCCGAGCCCGCACGGTGTGACGCCGGCCGCTATGAGTTTGTCCCAAATGTCCTGCGTTCCCTTGATGTCCGTATAAAGCTCAAAGCCGTCTTCGCCCGTGTATCCGGTGCGGCTGATGATGAGCCTTGCGCCGTTCCACTCGCCTTCGGCGTATTCATAGAAGCCTATTTCTGCAGCCTTCTTCAGTCCAAGGACTTCGATAAGGGTCTTCTCCGCCTCCGGGCCCTGAACTGCTACCTGACCCCAAACGGCCGACTGGTTGTCGATCCTCACGTCGAATCCCTTCGAGTTCTGAAGCATCCAGTCCACATCTTTCTCTATGTTCGACGCGTTAACCACAGCAAGGAAATGGTCGGGCTCGAACTCGCGGTAAATGATGAGGTCGTCCACCGTTCCGGCGTCCGGATAAAGCATCATACCGTACAGAGCCTGGCCGGGCTTGCTGGTGCTGATGTCATTCGTGAAGATGTGATTGATGTAACGCTCGGCGTCGGGGCCGCTGATGAACACTTCGCCCATATGCGAGACGTCGAAGATTCCGACCTTATTGCGAACTGCGAGATGTTCTTCCGTGATTCCGGAATACTGAATCGGCATATCGAAGCCGGCGAACGGGCTCATTTTCGCGCCCAGCGCGACGTGGCGGTCGTGAAGACAGGTTAGTTGAAGATTTTCTTCCATAGACAACTTTATAAGTTTTCAAATTTAACGATTTTTTCGATATCGTCAGCGGTGAGTTTGAGCTCTTCGTCACAGAATTTTTCTTCGAAATAACTGCGGAGCTGAGCGGCGTCCATCTTAAGCCCCAGCGACCTGAGGTTGACGACGCGCTGCCGGACCGACTGCACTCCGTGCTTGGAGAGTTTCTCCACCGACGGAGTGGTCGCTTTCTCCAGCGCGTCGAAGTCAAGGTCGTAGAGCATAGTGCCGTGGACTATGGTCGCGTTCGGGAGCGCGAAGCAGGCGTTGCCGGAGACTTTGCGGCCGCCGACAAGGATATCGTTATGCGAAGTGCTGGCGGCGTCGAAGCCCAGATCTTTAAGTGCGCCGGCAACCATATTAAGGAAACGGGCGAACACTTCCTCCACTCCCTTATCCGGAGTAATGTAGGAAAGCATCACGTTCCCGGCGTCCGAATACACGCAGCCGCCTCCGCTCTTACGGCGAACGACCGCGATTCCGTGCTCGCGGCAATAAACCAGGTTCACCTCGTTTTCGATTACCTGATTGCGGCCGCAGATAACGGTAGGCGGCGACTGCCAGGTGAAGAACATATCATCCCGGGCATTCTGCGCGAGATACTCCTCCACTGCGAGGAAGAAAGTGAGGCGCTGCGGGGCGCCCTGCGGAATGACGACCTTTTTCATACGATTTTCGAAAGATAACTGCCCACGGCGTAAGCCGGCACGTTCGCCATCAGCTCGCGGTCGAAATGATTGTCGAGCGAAGCGCGTATCCCCTTGCGGCCCGGATTCTTTTCAGCGAACAGCCTCATCGCTTTCGAATTGCCGTTCTGATGCGGCATCACTTCCACGGGGATAATCCTCGACGGCTCCTGAACCACGAAGTCTATGCTCACGGTCGAACCCTGCACGCCATAATAGCAGACAGGGGCGCCGCGGCGGACGATCTGGCCGAGGACCAGCATCTGAAGGAACGAAAGGTTGAAGCCCTCGAGCGCTTCCTCTCCGACGAGTACGCGGGCCGGATCGACCTCCGCCAAAGCCCCGGCAAGACCAGGATCGAAAGGGAACAGTTTGAAGCTCTTCTTATCCTGGAAGAACTCTATCGGCATCGACACGGTGCCGAGCTTATGAACCTTATATATCAGTCCCGCGCGCACGAGCCACGCGATTGAGCTCTCATAATCCTTGAGGCGGGCGCCGGCGCACAGCTTCGAGAGGTTGAACTTCTGGTTCTCGTCGAGAAGCTGCGAGGGCGCCGCGTGCCAGATAGCGGTTATTTCGTCGATATGGCGCTTGGGCGCAAAACGGAGGAAGTCATTCTCGATTGCGGTGAGAAGATCGTTCTGGATAGCCCTTATCTGGTGAGGCAGCTTACCTTCGGCGAAAGCGGCAACTACCTGGGGCATTCCTCCGCAGAGGAGATAGTCTTTAAGATGCTGATTGTATTTTGGCAGGAGTGATCCGACCGCGCCCCAGTCGCAGGACTGAAGAAGGCCGGCCATATTGTCGCAGCCCACGGCCATAAGGAACTCGTCGAAGAGGAAAGGTTGAATTCTTATGTGCTCTATGCAGCGTGTCCGGGTAAGCTCCTCAATCTTGGCCTCAGCCTTGGGATTTGCCGCCGGAAAACCGCAGACTATGATGTCAAAACCGAAATCAGACTCCACAAAGTCCGAAATGACGCTTAAAGCCTCCGGGCAAGACTGAATTTCATCCCAAACCAGGAGTGTGTTTCCAGGGGTGACATCCACCTTACTGAGTGACGAAATCTCACGAAGGACTCTTCCCGCCTCCGGATCGTTGAAAAACACCCTTTTATAGTCCGGATTTTCCTCGAAATTGAAGTAAATGACCTTCTCGTATTCCGCTTTTCCGAACTCTCGAAGCAGATAAGTTTTACCTACCCTGCGAGGGCCGTCAACCAGCAGCGGTTTGTGGAATTTGTTGTCTTTCCAGCGGAGCAGATCGTTATAAGCAGTCCTTTTCATAAAAATCACTGTTTCCAAGGCAAATATACATTTTTTAGGACGAGTTTCAAAGAATTCAGCACTTTTTTGGAGATGATTTTTATGAGAGCCTGCCGCTTATTCTGAGGACTAAATTCTTAAAAATCTTAAGAATCGGCCCTGTATGCAGATAGTCTTATAATAAAAGGAGATCTTGAAGCAGCTGAAAGACCGCGACTCGAGACGGGTTTACTTCACCGCCTGATACTTCAAACCAAGGGCTTTCAGCTGCCCGAGGAACTCGGAATTGACCGCAACCGAGAACTTTTTCGACTTTGTCTCCATCGTCCACTTGTGACGAGGGCTGACAAGCATAATCAAGAGGGGTGTCGGGCCCTTGTTTCCCTTGATTATCTTAACGAAATCCTTTCGGAACTGGGATGTAATTATGTCCTCACTTACGTAGACTTTCAGGGCCTTAAGAAGGGTCTCGTTTACGCTCCCAAGCATAGAAATGCCGTCAATTCTGAACTCAAACTCCTCCGGAGACTTGTCTTTCGGATCTTTCTTTCCTCTATAGCGAGGCTTTATCGCTCCCGTCACATAAACCGCTTGATGAAGCTCGAGCTTGGGCCTGAAAATATCCACCTGCTTGCCGTAGAAATTCATCGTAAATGGGCCGGAATAATCCTCGATAGTGGCTTTGAGCGAAGGATTGCCATTACGTGTTGTTCCAACCTCAATTCCTGTGACGATTCCTCCCAATTCCACTTTGGCGCCCTTCTGTTCGGTATTAGCCTTTGTGATAAGATCTCCCACAGCCGCCAGTTCGTTGGTCGTGAAGGTCTCCATCTCGAAGGCGTAGCGGTCGAGCGGGTGTGACGAAAGGAACATTCCTACTATCTCCTTCTCCTTCTGCAGGAAAGGAAGCAGATCTTCATCCACTGGAGCCTTCGGCATCTCCGGCCGGACGGGCATAACCTCCTCCATCTCGCCGAAGAGCGACACGCTGTTGTCCAGTTTGTCGTTTTTGTAGAGTTCTCCGTAACGGACAAGCTCGTCTATGAAGGGATCCCCGCTCGCACCGGGGAGGAAGAACTGCGAACGTTTGTAGCCAAAGGAGTCGAATGCGCCTGCATAGACCAGCGACTCAAGGGGTTTGCGGCCCACAGGAGCATTGTTCTTGGAGTCGACGGCGTTGAACTCCGCCATTCTCTCCACGAAATCCCACACGTCCTTGAACGGTCCGCGCTCCTCTCTCTGGCGTACGATGGTGTCCACGATGTTGGAGCCGAAGCCCTTCATTCCTCCGAGACCGAAGCGTATGTCGCCGGCCTTATTAACGGTGAAAGTGGCTTCAGACTCGTTTATATCAGGATTCAGGACCTTTATCTTGTGAAGCTTGCAGTCCGCCATTATCTTCTTGATCTCGTCCATATCGGAGAGATTGCAGGAAAGGTTGGCGGCGAGGAATTCCGCAGTATAATGGCATTTGAGCCAACCTGTCTGGTAACTGATCCAGGCGTAACAGGTGGCGTGGGACTTATTGAATGCGTATTCCGCGAACTTCTCCCAGTCTTTCCAGATCTTGTCGAGCGTCTTCTCCGGATGGCCGTTGGCCATACCGCCCGCCATAAACTTGTCCTTGAGCGCCATCATCACATCAAGGAGCTTCTTTCCCATAGCCTTACGGAGGGTATCAGCCTCGCCCTTGGTGAACGAGGCGAGGTCCTGCGACAGAAGCATAACCTGCTCCTGGTATACCGTAATGCCGTACGTGTCGCTCAGACGCTTCTCCATCTCTGGCAGGTCGTACTCGATGGGCTTTAGGCCCTGCTTACGGTCTACGAAGTCCTGAAGGTAGTCCATAGGACCCGGACGATAGAGGGCGTTCATTGCGATAAGGTCTTCCAGACGCTCCGGGCGCAGCTTCTGCAGCCAGTTCTTCATTCCTTCGGATTCGAACTGGAAGATGGCAGTGGTGTCGCCACGGCCAAAGAGCTCGAAGGTGGGCTTGTCGTTGATAGGGATAGCCTCGATGTCGATATCTTTGCCGTGACGGGCCTTGATATTGTCCAGGGTTTTATGGATAATCGAGAGTGTATTCAGGCCCAGGAAGTCCATCTTGAGCATACCCACGCTCTCGATATAATGGCCGTCGTACTGCGAGGTCCACACGTCCAGACCGGTTTCCTTATCTTTTGAAAGGCAGATGGGGATATTCTCGGTCAGGTCGCTCGGGCCGATGATGGTAGCGCAAGCGTGCTGGCCTACCTGACGTATGGTTCCCTCCAGCTGGCTGGCGTACTTGAGAACTTCCCTGTTGAGTTCGTCACCATTCTCCAGCTCGTTCTTCATTTCTGGCACCAGACGGAAGCAGCTGGCCAGGGTAACTGTCTTGAGGTCGGCATCTTCCTTGCCTACCTGGAAGGTCTTGCCATCCTTTTCTATTACCTTGAAACCCGGTTTAAGCTCATCCAGTTTAGGGTTGAAAGGGTATTCCCTCTCCACCTTTTCGGACAGACGGTCAGGCACCATCTTGCTGAGCCTGTTCGCCTCGTCGATGGAAACGTGGCTTATGCGGGCCACATCCTTGATGGCGCCCTTGGCGAGCATAGTACCGAAGGTGATGACGCGGGAGACGTGATCGGCTCCATAAGTCTTCTCCACATATTCGTGAGCGGCCGTAAGGTTCTCGAAGTCCACGTCTATATCCGGCATATTGATACGGTCCGGATTGAGGAAGCGCTCGAACAGAAGCTGGTATTTGATAGGGTCGAGGTTGGTAATCCAAAGGCAGTACGCAACCACTGAACCTGCCGCAGAACCACGCCCCGGACCTACCAGGTAGCCCATACGGCGCGAGGCGGCAATATAATCCTGGACGATCAGGAAGTAGTCCGGGAAGCCCATAAACGAGATGGTCTTCAGCTCGAACTGTATCCTGGATTCCTGCTCCTCGGTAAGGGTCGGGCCGTAGCGCTTGTGTGCGCCCTCGTAAGTCAAGTAGCACAGATACGCCACTGAAGTGCAAAAATCGTCGCCACGGTACTCCTTGCTGACTATTTCACCGGATTTCTTGTCCTTGACAATCGAATATTTGCCGTTCTCGATTATGTCGGCGTATTTTTCGAGATAGAACTCGCGTTTGGCGAGGAACTCCGGATCTATATTGAACTTCGGAAGAATAGGCGGACGGTCTATCTTATACTCCTCCACTTTCGCTGCCACCTCAAGGGTGTTGTCTATAACCTCCGGATGCTCGGGGAAAAGGTCGCGCATCTCCGCTTCGCTCTTCAGATATTCCTCCTGAGTGTAGCGTACGCGGTTCGGATCGTCGTAGTCGTTGTTGAAAGTAAGGCAGATCAGGCGATCGTGCACGGGGCCGTCTTCCTGCATCAGAAAGTGTACGTCGTTAGTGGCTATCACCTTCGTGTCGGTTTCCTCGGCCAGTTTGTAAATGGCGTCGCAGACCTTGAGCTGCTCTTTGTAGGTGTCCACGCTCAGGCCGGGGACCTGGGTATGGTGAAGCATCACCTCCAGATAATAGTCGTCGCCGAATACCCTTTTGTGCCAGGCGATAGCGTTCCTTGCGGAGTCGAGATCGTCCGCCAGGATGTCCTTGGCTATCTCTCCGGCAAGGCAGGCAGAGCTGCAGATGAGGTTTTCGTGGCACTTCTCGATTATTTCGTGGCTCACGCGGGGGCGGTAATACATACCCTCGATATGTGCCGTAGAGACTATCTTGATTAGGTTTTTGTAGCCGGCATAGTTCTTCGCGAGAAGTATAAGGTGATAGTATCGGCTGTGCTCCTTGTCCTTCAGATGGTGATCGTAGTGGCGGGTGACGTACACCTCGCAACCGACGATAGGCTTTACGATAAGATTGCCGGCAGCATCCCTGTTGCTCTTGTCCTCGGCCCAACGGAAGAACTCCTTCACGCCATACATATTGCCGTGGTCGGTGATGGCCACCGCAGGCATTCCCAGCTCGCGAGCGCGCTCGAAGAGCTTCTTGATGTTCGTGAGGCCATCAAGAATGGAATACTGGGTATGGAGATGAAGGTGTACGAACGACATAGACTACCAGCCCTGTGCCTTGAGAGGCAGTTCCACTCCGTCCGGAGTAACGAGAACGGCGCCCGCTTCCGGCTGGGCGAGATGGCCGATAATATCGAAGGTCTGGAAGTCCTTGCGGAACTGGTCGAACTTCGCGAGCGGAACCACATACAGCAGCCGGAAGTCCTCTCCGCCGTTCATAGCCGCCGACACGGGGTCCAGGTCAAGCTCACGTCCGAGGTCGAAGCTGCCGCCCTCGAAGGGCATTTTGTCGGCATAAACTTTCACACCAAGGCCACTGTCCCGCTGCAGGCGCAGGAGGGCGTCAGCAAGGCCGCGTGTGACGAAATATCCGAATGACGGGACGAGTTTACCCTCTTCCAGCTGCGCTACCGTATGCGCTTCCAGGTCCGGTTTAAGGTACGACCCGACCAGCATTTTGTAGCGCTCGAGGGCCTCGCGGTTCGAGGCGCCCTTGTCGAAGTTGGCCTTCTCGCGCTGGAGCGCCTGAAGGCCGAGATAGGCGGCGCCGAGCGGGCCGGACACGCAGACCAGATCCTTGCTTTGTGCGGCCGGGCGAGCGGCAGTGGTGCTTGCGCTATGCCTGCCTGTCGCGGCCAGGGCTATCGAGAGACCGTTCTTCGAGGGCTGCAGATCCAGGCTGAGGCTGCGGTAGCCGTGCTCCTTCGCGGCAGAAACGATGCCGCTCCAGAGCTCTTTCACCTGAGGGAAATCGAGCTTTGCGGAGACTCCGAGCTGCACGGACAGCGAGTCCGGATGGGCCATAACCGCGTACAGTTCTCCGGTCACTTTTAGCACAGCCTTGCGGCCCAGGTGCGGGAGCGGGAAATAGACCAGATCGAAGTCTATCCCCTCCAGCATCATTCCGGAGGCGGTGGTTATGCACTCCTGCTGGCCCGCTGTAAGCCACAGCGGCTCTCCGAAGGGTTCGTAACCGCTCCCTTCGAACAGCTGCCGGATAGCCTGCACCCGGCCGAGTTCTGCAAAGTTCTCCGCCATTACAGGTTCCTCAGAAGGTTATTGAGATTGACCTTGGAATCGATGAGGGCACGCAGCTCTGCGATGGGAACGCGCTGCTGTTCCATCGTGTCGCGGTCGCGCACCGTCACGCAGTTGTCGTTGAGGGAATCGTGGTCCACGGTGATGCAGAACGGGGTTCCGATGGCATCCTGGCGGCGATAGCGCTTGCCGATGCTGTCCTTCTCCTCATACTGGCAGTTGAAATCGAACTTGAGGTCGTCCATAATCTTCTGCGCAAGCTCGGGCAGACCGTCTTTCTTCACGAGAGGGAGAACTGCTGCCTTTACGGGCGCGAGCGGAGCGGGAATGCTGAGCACAACGCGGGTTTCGCCATTGCCCAGATCCTCCTCCTTGTAAGAATGGCTGAGGACTGCCAGGACCATACGATCCACGCCGATGGAGGTCTCCACCACATACGGTGTGTATGCCCTGTTCTCGTCTGGATCGAAGTACTCGATCTTCTTTCCCGAGTATTTCTGGTGGTTGCCGAGGTCGAAGTCCGTACGGCTGTGGATACCCTCAAGCTCCTTGAAGCCGAACGGGAAGTTGAACTCGATATCGGTGGCGGCATTGGCATAGTGGGCCAGCTTTTCGTGGTCGTGGAAACGGTAATTCTCCGCGCCCATTCCGAGGTTCACGTGCCACTTCATACGCTGCTCCTTCCATTTTGCGAACCAATCCAGCTCAGTGCCGGGCTTGATGAAGAACTGCATCTCCATCTGCTCGAACTCCCTCATACGGAAGATGAACTGGCGGGCGACTATCTCGTTACGGAAGGCCTTGCCGATCTGCGCGATACCGAAAGGAATCTTCATACGGCCGGTCTTCTGCACGTTCAGGTAGTTCACGAATATGCCCTGCGCGGTCTCAGGACGCAGGTAGATGGTGTTGCTCGCATCTGCCGTGCTGCCCATAGAGGTCTTGAACATAAGGTTGAACTGGCGCACGTCTGTCCAGTTGCAGGTGCCGCTGATGGGGCAGACTATGTTGTTGTCCACGATGATATTGCGGTACTCCTCGAGGTCGTTTGCATTCTCTGCAGCCACATAGCGCGCGTGCACTGCGTCGTATTTTGCCTTTTCGCGCAGCACGTTGGGGTTGGTCGCGCGGAATTGAGCTTCGTCGAAGCTGTCGCCGAATTTCTTGCGGCCCTTCTCCACTTCCTTGTTGATCTTCTCCTCGATCTTCGCGAGGAAATCCTCGATAAGGACGTCTGCACGATAACGCTTCTTGCTGTCCTTATTATCTATCAAAGGGTCGTTGAATGCGCTTACGTGGCCCGATGCCTCCCAGATTTTCGGGTGCATAAAGATGCAAGAATCGATGCCCACGATATTCTCGTTCAGGCGGGTCATTGCGTTCCACCAGTACTGCTTGATGTTGTTTTTAAGCTCCGAACCCATCTGGCCGTAATCGTAGACGGCGGCGAGACCGTCGTAGATCTCGCTGGAAGGGAAAATGAAACCGTACTCCTTGCAGTGCGCTACGAGCACTTTAAAAACTTCTTCCTGAGTCATATTGTGATAAATCTATATTTTCGAAGGGTTACAAATTTAAGAAATGCCTAGTATTTCCCCAAGGGGAACCATCACAAATTCTCTTTCTTTCATCAAGGGATGAGGGACCTTCAGTTCGGGGGTATCCACGATTTCGTCACCTACCAGCAGCACGTCGATGTCGATAATTCTTGAATGATAAATTCTTCGTCCCTCGGAGTCTGTTTCTATCCCAGTCTGCGGGCGCCCCATCTCCGATTCGACCGACTTGCAGACGCGGAGGATTTCGAGCGGCTCGAGGGCGAGGTCGTAGCGAACTGCAGCGTTGATGAATTCCGGCCCCTCGAAACCCTCTGCCGGGGTTTCGTGCAGGCCGGAAAGGCGGACGTGAGGGGTCTGGAAGCGTTCATCCAGAAGCTCCACCGCCCTGCGGATATTTGCCTTGCGATCGCCGAGATTGGATCCCAGCGCGAGATAAACCGGACGCGTCTTCACCTTAATCCTCCATCTTCACATCCATACCCAGTTCGAGGCGCGCCTCATCCGACAGCAGGCTCTGGTCCCACGCCGGCTCGAATACCAGGTTTATCGTACAGGAATTGATGCCCGGAGTGAGTTCCACGGCGTGCTTTACCTCGGCCATCACCTCGTCTGCCATAGGACAGTTGGGGGCCGTGAAGGTCATAGTGATGCTCACGTCGTGTTTCATATCAATATGGAGCTCGTAGATGAGGCCCAGGTCGTAGATATTCACGGGAATCTCAGGGTCGTAGACCTGCTTGAGGGCGAGGACTACGGCGTCGTAGAGAGGGGCGAGTTCTTTCACCGCCTCCGGAGTAAGCACTGTATCCTTATTTTCCGACATTTTCCTTTGCCCTCTGTTTAATTGTTGCTATCATCGACGAGAGCCCGTTGGCACGGGTCGGCGACAAGTTCTCGCTGAGGCCGATTTCATTGACGAAAGCGAAATCGTCGTCGGCGATCTCTTCGGCCTTGCGACCGGAATAGACGCTTATCAGAAGAGATATGATGCCCTTGGTGATAATTGCGTCGCTGTCCGCCGTAAACCAAAGCTTTCCGTCCTTTGACTCACAGTCCAGCCAAACCCTTGACTGGCAGCCATCTATCAGCCTGTCTTCGGTCTTCTTTTCCTCCGGAAACGGTTCCAGATTCTTTCCCAGGCCGATGATATATTCGTACTTATCCAGCCACTCGTCGAACATCGCAAAATCATCGATGACCGCCTGTTTTGCTTCCTGTAATGTCATTTATCTGCTGTTATTTCGAAATAGTCTGATGCTCCCCTTCGGACCTTCGCTTCGCTCATCCCACCTGACGCGCTTCGCGCTGGAGGTCCCCCCGCTATCAAGCGCGGGTGCTTAGGGCCCTCAGGAGAGCATCAGACTATTTCATATCAGTATTCTTCCATTTTAATTACATCAACATCCCTATGGCTTTATCAAGGGCACAAATAAATTGTTTCGCCTCATCCAGGGTATTATACGGCGCGAAGGAGGCACGGAGCATTCCGGTGACGCTGTAGCGCGTCATAAGGGGCTGCGCGCACATATGCCCGGAGCGCAACGCGATTCCCATTTTGTCAAGGACGAGAGCCAGATCTTCGTGGTGTACACCCTTGACGCTGAATGAGAACAACGGCAGCTTTTCATCCAGATTATCGGTTGTTCCACGTAGAACAATGCGGTCGTCCGAGACGAGAGCGTCGTACACGAAATTCTTTATTTGGAATAGTTCTGAGGCGCTTTCTCCTTCTGCCGCAGTCTTGATAAAATCTATCGCAGGGACGAAGGTAGGGACGGCGTTGATGTTGGGGGTGCCGGCCTCGAACTTGAATGGCGCCGGAGCATATGTTGAGCCCTCCCAGCTGACCGTGTCAATCATTTCCCCTCCTCCCATAAACGGCGGCATCTGGTCGAGATAATTCTTCTTGGCGTACAGCACTCCGATGCCCGTCGCAGCATACATTTTGTGTCCGGAGAAAGCATAGAAGTCGCAGTCCAGATCCTTTACAGACACCTTTATATGAGCTACCGACTGGGCTCCATCCACCAGCACTGGAACACCGTGTGAATGGGCAATAGAGACTATCTCCTTGATGGGATTAACCAGGCCCAGGACATTGGATACGTGGGCCACACAAAGGAGCTTCGTACGTTCTGTGATGAGATTAGGGAGCTTTTCTATCAGCAAGTGGCCGGTCTCATCCACCGGCAGCACGACTATCTTCGCGCCCTTTCTCTGGCAGAGCAACTGCCAGGGAATTATATCCGAATGGTGTTCAGCTTCAGCGATGATTATTTCGTCACCGGAGGAGATGAATTTATCCCCGAATGATGAAGCCACGAGGTTGATCGATGCCGTTGTCCCGGAAGTAAATACCACCTCATCCACGTTGTCCGCCCCAATGAACTCGCGAACACGCTCGCGCGCAGCCTCATACGCGCGGGTAGCCTCAACAGCAAGAGTATGAACTGCCCTATGCGTATTTCCGTTGTGCATAAGCGCGGACTCAGACAGGGCATTAACCACGCTCAGGGGCCTCTGGGTAGTCGCCGCATTATCGAGATAGATGAGGGGTCTGCCATAGACCTCCCTATCCAGAACCGGGAATTGTTTTCTTAATTCTTCTACCGTCATAAGCAATGTTCCACGTGGAACAAACTACAGCATCTGCAGCGCAGCCTTGATGATTTCCTCCACCTTCGCAGTCGGATGCTGCTTCAGGATGGCCTGTACGGCCTTTGCTACGTTGGGCTTCGTGAATCCCAACATAACGAGAGCAGTGGTCGCTTCATCTGCCGCTGCGTTAGACTCTGCCACAAACAGTGCGTCAGAGGCACTTCCCTCGCCCTTAACGATTTTATCCTTAAGTTCGAGTATCATCCTCTGGGCGGTCTTGAGGCCAATACCTTTGACGCTCTTGATAGTGTTTACATTCTCGGAAAGGATAGCCGTGCGGAGTTCATCTGCGCTCAGTGACGAAAGTATGATGCGGGCGGTATTTACTCCGACACCGGACACACTGATCAGGGTCTCGAATAGAGCCCTCTCATCCTTGGATGAAAAGCCGTAGAACAACTCCGTGTCCGAATTAGTCTGGAGGTGATGGTAAATATAAACCTTTGCCGACTCTTTACCCTCAAGGGCCGCATAGGTCTGGAGGGAGATCTCTATCGAGTATCCTATTCCCTGGTTGTCGACCACCACTCTGGTCGGGGTGAGTTCAGCGATTTTTCCTGAAATGTAGTCTATCATAACGCCTCTGATTTATCTTCCGAAATATACTAAAAGTACCGAAATATCCGAAGGGGAAACGCCGGAAATACGCGATGCCCGCGCGATGGTATCGGGCTTGTAGCGCTCCAGTTTCTGCCTGCACTCTATACTCAAGCCGGATACCTTCGAGAAGTCGAAGCCCTCAGGAATCTTAAGGTTTTCGAGGTGGCTGATCTTCTCGGCATTGCTTCTTTCCCTATCGATATAACCCTTATACCTGATGCTGATTTCCACAGACTCTATAACCTCGGGGGAATACTCTGTTCCACGTGGAACAAAAGTGAGCAACTCGGCCAGAGACACCTCCGGACGTGCCGCGATATCAGCTATCCTCTTTGATTCCGTAAGCGGCGCTGAACCCTTTGATTCAAGATAAGAGTTGATTTGGTCCGCGCGGAGATTGTGCGTGTAACAGTACTCCTCGAGCGAACGCGCAGAGGCGTACTTGCGCGCGCACGCGTCCGCGCGCTCGCGAGAGGCGAGACCTATCTGATGGCCAAGCGGAGTAAGCCTCTGGTCGGCATTGTCCTGCCTCAGCAGGATACGATACTCCGCACGCGATGTGAACATCCTGTACGGTTCATCAACTCCCTTGGTTATCAGATCATCAATCAGGACTCCGATATACGCCTCGTCCCTTTGGAGGATGAAGGGATCCTTACCGGTAACCTTCATATGGGCATTGATTCCAGCCATCAGACCCTGTGCAGCGGCTTCTTCGTAACCTGTGGTGCCGTTGACCTGACCCGCAAGGAAGAGGCCTTCGAAGTCCTTCAGTTCCAGGGTCGGCCTCAACTGGGTCGGGTCGAAATAGTCGTATTCCACAGCATAGGCGGGGCGGAAGATACGTGCGTGTTCCATACCTTCGATGCGATGAAGGGCCTTTAGTTGAATGTCCATAAGGAGCGAAGAAGAGAAGCCCTGGAGATAGTATTCGTTGGTTTTCTCCCCTTCCGGCTCAAGGAAGAGCTGATGATTATCGTTATCCGGGAATACCCGCAGTTTATCCTCAATGCTCGGGCAGTAACGCGGCCCCTTGCCGGAGATAATGCCGGTAAACAGAGGTGAATCCTTAAAGCCCTCACGCAGCGCTTCGTGAACGCTCTCGTTGGTGTGCAGGATATAGCAGGGTTTCTGTCTCCCTTCGCGCTGTACCTTGGACTGAACCGGAAGGAAAGAGAAGCGCTCGGGATTCTTGTCGCCCAACTGAAGAATCAGCCTGTCCGTGTCCACTGAAGTAATGTCGATACGTGGAGGAGTTCCTGTCTTCATACGGTCGGTCCGGACGCCGAGACTTTTGAGTTGCTCCGTCAAACCATAAGACGCATCCTCTCCGATACGCCCTCCTATAAGTTGGTTGCGACCGATGAATAGTTTACCTCCGAGAAAGGTTCCGGCCGTCAGAATAACCGCCTGAGAGTGAAATATAGCGCCGGATTTCGTGCGAACGCCGTAAAATTTTCCATTCTCAAAGAGAAAAGAAACGGCAATATCCTCGTAAATATCTAATAGTGAGGAACTTATAAGTTTCTTGCGCCAATTCTCGGAAAAAGCGATTTTATCGCATTGTGCCCTCGGACTCCACATCGCCGGCCCCTTCGAGCGATTGAGCATACGGAACTGGAGGGTCGACTCATCAGTGACGATTCCCGTCCATCCGCCGAGCGCATCGATCTCCCGGACAATCTGACCCTTTGCGATTCCGCCGACCGCCGGGTTGCACGACATCTTTGCGAAAGCGAGCGTGTCCATCGAGATTAGAAGAACGGACGAGCCGAGACCCGAAGCCGCCATAGCGGCCTCACATCCGGCGTGTCCCCCGCCGACAACTATTATGTCGTACTCGCTCTTCATCTACTCGATGCCTTTTCTCAACTCCAGGTAATAGTTTTCCTTGGAACGCATAGTCTTGACCTCGTCGTCGGTGTGGTCGTCGTAACCAATCAGGTGAAGTATGCCGTGGACCATCACACGGTTGAGTTCATCGTTGAACTCGGTGCCGTAGAAGAGGGCATTCTCGCGTACGCTGTCGATGCTGATGAACAGATCTCCGCTCAGAACATTCTTCTCGCAGTAATCGAAGGTGATTATATCAGTGAAGTAGTCGTGCTGGAGATACTTCATATTAACGTCCAGGATGTAGTTATCCGAACAAAATATTATGTTAATATCACCTAACTTTTTCAATTCACTCGCGGCCACCATCCGGAGCCAACGGTTGTTCAGAGCGCGGCCCTTGAGAGTAAACGATATATCTTCACAATAATACCTGATCATATTACAAGGCTGAAAAAAGACGCACAAATCTACAACTATTAAATCAAAAGATTGGATTAAAACAGAATAATTTTTACCTTTGAAGGAAATCCGCAAAAACTAAACTGAGATATGGAAGTTAAGAAAACACCAAAAGCGAGCCTTGAGAACAAGCGCCTTCTTTTCGTGGAGCTGGGTTTAGTAGTCACGCTTGGAATAGTGTACGGAGCGTTCTCGTTCGGTACGGCAGACAAGCAGACTTCCCTGCTCGACGCGGGCCCTCAGCAGGTTATCGAGGAAGAGATTATCCCTATTACGCAGGAAACTCCTCCCCCGCCGCCCGAGACCCCGAAAGTTCCTGTCCTCTCAGACCAGATCGATATTATCGATGACGATATCCAGGTCGACGACAATATCCTCAACCTCGAGGATGACGATGATCTCGGTGTCGAGATTATGGAGTACGTAGAAGGTCCTGAAGACGAAGAGATCGAGGAAGAAGCCATCCCGTTCCAGCTCGTGGAAACCAAACCTTCGTTCCGCGGAGGAGATGCAAACCAGTTCTCCAAGTGGGTTAACGAAAGGCTGGTGTATCCTGAGATTGCAAAGGAGAACGGTGTACAGGGTAAGGTTATGCTGCAGTTCACGGTTGAATCCGACGGCCGAGTGACCAATGTCAGGGTGCTTCGTGGAGTGGATCCTTCTATCGATAAGGAGGCAGTCCGTGTGGTATCCAGCTCGCCGAAATGGAGCCCTGGAAAGCAGAGGGACCGCGCAGTCCGTGTGACCTACACCTTCCCTGTTATCTTCCAGCTCAGATAACAAGCGAATTGATAACAAAAGAGGCTGTCCGGAAGGGCGGCCTTTTTCAATGTAGATGAACGAACAGATTATTGAGAAAGCGGTGTTCGTGGGCATTATCAGGCCCGCAGACGACGAAAGAAGGGTAAAAGAGTATCTCGACGAACTCGAGTTTCTGGCGGAGACCGCCGGAGCAGTGGGAGATAAGAAATTCATCCAGAGGGTAGACCGTCCGGATAACGCAACCTATATCAGAAGCGGCAAACTCGAGGAAATAGCCACATACTGCGAAGAAAACCATATTACTTACGTAATCTTCGATGATGAACTGTCCGGAATGCAGCAGCGAAACATCGAGAAGGTTATCAAATGCAGTGCGGTTATAGACAGAACCAGCCTTATACTTGAGATCTTCGCCCAGAGGGCAAAGTCATCCTACGCCAAGATGCAGGTTGAACTGGCCCGCTACAACTATATGCTCCCGCGCCTCGCGGGAATGTGGACCCACCTCGAAAGGCAGCGCGGCGGTCGCGGTACCAGAGGCGGTATGGGTGAGACCCAGATAGAGGTGGACCGCCGTATAGTCAAGGAGCGTATAACCAAGCTCAAGGAGGATTTGAAGAAGGTGGACAGGCAGATGGCCACCCAGCGCTCGAATCGAGGCAGTATGGTCAGGCTCGCCCTGGTGGGCTATACAAATGTCGGTAAATCCACCCTGATGAACGTTCTGGCTAAATCCGATGTATTCGCGGAGAATAAGTTGTTCGCTACCCTTGATACTACGGTCAGAAAAGTCGTTATAGAGAATGTACCCTTCCTGCTCAGCGACACCGTTGGATTCATCAGAAAACTCCCTACGCAGCTGGTAGAGGCTTTCAAGAGCACCCTGGACGAGGTTAGGGAGGCGGATATACTGGTCCACGTGGTGGATATCTCCGCTCCGGACTTTGAAGATCAAATGAAGACCGTGGAGCAGACTTTGCGAGATATAGGTGCGGCCAATAAGCCTGTTTATGTAGTCTTTAACAAGATAGACGCTTACACCTACCAGCCTTATGATGAGTTCTCCCTCGAACCAAAATCAAAGGAGAACCGTACTCTCGATGAACTGAAAAACAGCTGGATAGCCAGCGAAAAAGCGCCTTGCATTTTCATATCCGCCCTCAACAAAACGGGTATAGAAAAACTCCGCAATGACATCTACAAGATGGTTGCGGAGATTCACGCCGGGCGTTATCCGTTCAATAATTTTCTCTGGTAACTACTCCGAGAATTTAGCTTTCAAGAACTCGCGGTTCAGGCGGGCGATGTGGTCGACTGTAATACCCTTGGGGCATTCCAGTTCGCAGGCGCGGGTGTTGGTACAGTTACCGAACCCTAGTTCGTCCATCTTGGCGACCATAGCCTCGGCCCTGCGCTTCGCCTCCGGACGTCCCTGAGGCAGGAGCGCGAGCGAACTTACGCGCGCAGCGACGAAGAGCATAGCAGAACCGTTCTTACAGGTAGCGACGCAAGCTCCGCAGCCCACACAGGCAGCAGCGTCCATACTTTCCTCAGCTTTGTCGTGGGGGATAAGCATAACGTTGGCATCCTGCGCTGAACCGGTGCGTACGGAGATAAAGCCTCCGGCCTGGAGAATCTTATCAAACGCACGGCGATCCACTACGAGGTCCTTGATAACAGGGAATGCGGCGCTGCGGAAAGGCTCCACCGTGATGGTAGCCCCGTCCTTGAAGTGACGCATAAAGAGCTGACAGGTGGTTACGTGGTCGTCCGGACCGTGGGCACGGCCGTCGATGTAGAGCGAGCAAGCTCCGCAGATACCTTCGCGGCAGTCGTGGTCGAACGAAACAGGACCGCTGCTCTTGCATCCTCTCTCAATTGCCACAGGGTCGGATCCTTCCCTGATAAGCTGTTCATTGAGGATATCGAGCATCTCGAGGAAAGATGCGTCCTCCTCGATACCGCTGATGTGGTAGGTCTCGAAATGTCCTTTTGCCTTGGCGTTTTTCTGACGCCATATCTTAAGATTGAATTCCATCGTACTTAGTCTTTGTAGTTTCTAGTCTTAACCTCGATAAATTCGTAGTTCAGAGGCTCCTTATGGAGGACGGGATCCTTATCTTCACCCATATACTCCCAGGCCGCTACATACATAAATTTCTTGTCGTCGCGCTTTGCCTCACCTTCTTCAGTCTGGCTTTCCACGCGGAAGTGACCACCGCAGGACTCCTCTCTGTTGAGAGCGTCGCGGGCCATAAGGATACCGGTGTCGAAGAAGTCTTCGAGACGGAGTGCCTTTTCGAGTTCCTGGTTGAACTCATACTGGTCTCCGGGCACGTTGACAGATTTGTAGAATTCTTCCTTAAGGGCTTTAATCTCCTGAATAGCTTTCTTAAGACCAGCCTCGTCGCGGGCCATACCTACATACTCCCACATAATGTTGCCGAGTCTCTTATGGATGCTGTCCACTGTCTCGGTTCCCTTAATGGAGAAGAGTCTGTCGATGCGGGCCTGAACTGCCTTTTCAGCCTCGATGAACTCCTTGGAATTCACGTCGGTCTTAGGCTCCGCGAACTTATTGGAAAGATAATCGCTGATTGTAACAGGAACAACGAAATAACCGTCGGCCAGACCCTGCATAAGAGCGGATGCACCAAGACGGTTTCCGCCGTGGTCGGAGAAGTTTGCTTCACCGATGGCATAGAGGCCGGGGATAGTGGTCTGAAGATCATAATCGACCCAGATACCACCCATAGTATAGTGGATAGCAGGGTAGATCATCATAGGCTCCTCCCAAGGGGAAGAAGCGGTGATCTTCTCATACATATCGAAGAGGTTACCGTAACGCTCTGCCACTCTCTGATGACCCAGACGCTGGATTGCTTCAGAGAAGTCGAGGAACACGGCCTTACCTGTTTCATTCACACCGAAGCCAGCATCGCAGCGCTCTTTAGCGGCACGGGAAGCAACGTCACGAGGAACGAGGTTTCCGAAGGCCGGATAACGGCGCTCGAGGTAGTAATCGCGGTCTTCCTCAGGTATCTGGGAAGCCTTGATTTCGTGCTTGCGGAGTTTCTCCACATCCTCCATCTTCTTGGGCACCCAGATACGTCCGTCGTTACGGAGCGACTCGGACATAAGGGTGAGCTAACACTGCAGGTCGCCGTGGACAGGAATACAGGTAGGGTGGATCTGCGCGAAGCAAGGGTTGGCGAAGAACGCTCCCTTACGGTAGCACTGCATTGCCGCAGAACCGTTGCTGTTCATAGCGTTGGTGCTGAGGAAGTAGGTGTTTCCATAACCGCCGGTGGCGATGATGACCGCGTGAGCGCCGAATCTTTCGAGCTGACCGGTGACGAGGTTGCGTGCGATGATACCCTTAGCCTGGCCGTTAACCAGCACAAGGTCGAGCATCTCATAACGAGGGTAACTCTTCACGGTGCCGGCTGCAATCTGACGGTTCAGGGCGGCATAAGCGCCGAGAAGCAGCTGCTGGCCGGTTTGACCACGGGCATAGAACGTACGGCTCACCTGCACACCGCCGAATGAACGGTTGGCCAGATATCCGCCGTATTCGCGAGCGAACGGAACACCCTGGGCGACACACTGGTCGATGATGGCGGCACTGACCTCGGCAAGACGGTAAACGTTTGCCTCACGGCTGCGGTAGTCACCACCCTTGATGGTGTCGTAGAACAGGCGATAGACCGAGTCATTGTCGTTTTGATAGTTCTTGGCAGCGTTTATACCTCCCTGAGCAGCGATAGAGTGCGCGCGGCGGGGAGAGTCGCTGATGCAGAATACCTTCACGTTGTAGCCGAGTTCGCCGAGGGTAGCAGCTGCAGATGCGCCGCCAAGGCCGGTTCCTACCACGATAATCTCGAGTTTTCTGCGGTTGTTAGGGCTGACAAGATGGATTTCAGACTTACGTTTAGTCCATTTTTCGGCTAAAGGTCCGTCCGGAATTTTTGAAATAAGTTTATCTGCCATTTGTTTATATAATTAAGTAATTTATTCTCCGAAAAGTGTATCTGAAGATACTCTGTTGGGGGTAATTCCGAGATGTTTGTAAGCGAGGTCGGTGGCGATACGGCCTCTCTGGGTGCGCACGATGAAACCTTCCTTGATAAGGAAAGGCTCATATACCTCCTCGAAGGTACCCTGATCCTCACCTATAGCAGTAGCGATAGTATTCGCTCCCACGGGACCTCCCTTAAAGGTGGTGATTATAGTGCTGAGTATCTTATTATCTATAGAGTCAAGTCCGCGCGTATCGATTTTGAGTTTGTCGAGGGCGTACTTGGCTATCTTTATGTCTATCTTACCGTCTCCCATCACCTGGGCGAAGTCGCGCACGCGCTTGAGAAGGGAATTCGCGATACGGGGTGTACCGCGGCTGCGCATAGCAATCTCCTGGGCCGCCTGGTCGTCGATTTCAACTTTGAGTATAGAAGAACTGCGCTTAACTATGTGCTTCAGATCCTCCACATCGTAATACTCCAGGGCGCAGGTAATGCCGAAACGGGCTCTGAGAGGGGCTGTAAGCAATCCGCTTCTTGTGGTAGCTCCAACAAGGGTGAATGGATTCAGGGATATTCTTACCGACCTTGCTCCGGGTCCCTTGTCTATCATAATGTCTATCACGAAATCCTCCATCGCGGAATACAGATACTCTTCGACTTCGGGTGACAGACGATGGATTTCATCTATGAAAAGCACATCGCCGGGCTCCAGGGAAGTAAGCAGACCTGCCAGATCTCCCGGCTTATCCAGCACAGGACCCGACGTAATCTTCATATTCACCCCCATTTCGTTGGCGATAATGTGCGCGAGAGTGGTTTTACCCAGACCGGGAGGGCCGTGGAAGAGGGTATGA
The DNA here is from genome assembly GCA_017615435.1 of Bacteroidales bacterium. Next base: position 62,351 of record JAGAAF010000063.1, on the reverse strand, counting down.
TCAAGAGACTCACCCCTAAGCTTTGCCGCCTGGATATAGATATGCAAGTTGGACACGATTTCACGCTGGCCCGTGAAATCTTCAAGGTCCTGCGGGCGGATAATTCCGTCCAAATCCTTATCTTTGTCTTCGATATTGCGGTGAGGGTCGAAATCTGACATTTCCCCAGGCTGGTTAATTGTCTACAAATATAATCTTTATTTCTTTATTTTTTGTTGATTTTATTACAGCTGTGGAAATGTTGATAAACTTCCAACCCCACTGTATATCAGTTTATTAAGGCCGCGAGGCATTTTTAATTACTTGTTGGAAACTTAGTAAAAGCGTTGTGGATAACTTATCCCATCGATTTATCCACAGTCTTTTCCACTGGTTTTCCACAAGCTTTTACACATACGGATGCAGGTAAATGCTGCCGCCAGCGCTCTTCTTAAAAGCAGAATAGTTTCATCGAAAGAAATATTCTGCCGTTCGCTGTTTCTCTCCGCCAGATGGTTTGTGCTGTCCCAATGCGCTGGGAAGGGGCTTCATTGTGTAATACTCCCCAACAGCGAGGCAGCTGAATACTGTGCAAACGATCTTTATAACCTGATAGAGGGAGATAAGGTATTCTTCCTGCCGGCATCCGGCGCCGGAGTTGAGCGCAGCAACTATAAATCCTCGCTCAGCGTCCAGCGCACCTCCGCCGTTCAGAGTATACTCTCTGCCGACGAGGATGACCTCACTATAGTGGTTACCTTCCCGGAAGCACTCGCTGAACCTATTCCCCTTAGCGGCAATATACTCGATTCTGGTTTTGAACTCAAGAAGGGCCAGGAAATATCCCATTCGGAGATAATAACTAAACTCGCCGACCTGGGTTTTGAAAGGGTGGATTTCGTTTCATCTCCCGGTCAGTTCGCGGTTCGAGGCAGTATCATAGACCTGTTCTCATATTGCGACAGCGAGGCTGTTCGCATCTCCTTCTGGGGCGACGAGATAGAGTATATCCGCATATTCAATTGCAATACCCAGCTTTCCGGCGGGGAAGTGCAGTCCGTTAAGGTTATGTCCGATATGGTCTGCAACCCCGATTCCGCATCACAGAATATTCTGGAGGCACTCCCTAAGGATTCCATCCTCTGGCTGGATTCTTCAGATATGTATAAGGACAGGGAGTTCTATCCTTTGACGGCGGCTTTCACGCGCGTCTACCTCGAGGTTCCCATCGACCGTAAGGACGCGGACCCCGTGCAATTCAACATCGCTCCCCAGCCGGTATTCAACAAGAACTTTGAACTTTTCACCGCCGACATCCGCGCAAGGATGGATAACGGTTACAAAGTTCTCATCTACGGTGAAAAGCAGTCGCAGACCGACAGGTTGCGGAAAATCCTCGAGGAGGAGCGCTGTCCGCTGCCGCAGTTTGTAACTGAAAAGAATATCCACAACGGATTCATCGACGAAGAATCCAAAGTCTGCCATTACACTGACCACGAAATCTTCGACCGTTTCCATCGCGTGTCCATCCGCCGTTCGGTGGAGAAAACCGAGCAGCTCACCCTCAACGACCTCGGCTCGTTCAACATAGGCGATTACATCGTCCATATCGACCACGGAGTCGGCGTGTTCGGCGGCCTCGTGCGTATCAAGGACGACTACGGCCGGATGAAGGAGGTTGTGAAACTGACCTACAAAGACGGCGATGTGGTGTTCGTGTCCGTCCACGCCCTCCATAAGATATCGCGCTTCCGTTCCGCCGACGGCGAGCAGCCCCGAATCAACAAACTCGGCTCGAAGACCTGGATCGCGCTCAAGAATGGCGCGAAGAACAAGGTTAAGGATATAGCGAAGGATCTTATCCAGCTCTATGCCAAGCGTCGCGCATCCAAGGGCTTCGCCTATTCGGCCGATTCCTATCTGCAGACCGAGCTCGAATCGTCTTTTATGTATGAGGATACCCCCGATCAGGAAGAGGCCACGCGAGCGGTGAAGCACGATATGGAAGAAAGCTTCCCTATGGACCGCCTGATCTGCGGCGACGTGGGCTTCGGAAAGACGGAGATAGCCATACGCGCTGCGTTCAAGGCCGCTACGGACGGCAAACAGGTGGCGGTGCTCGTGCCCACCACCATACTCGCGCTGCAGCATTACACAACCTTCAGCTCGCGCCTGGCTTCCTTCCCCGTGAAGGTGGATTATGTCAGCCGCCTGCGCACCGCGAAGGAGCTTTCCGCAATCAAGAAGGATCTCGCGGAAGGGAAGATAGACATAATCATAGGCACGCATAAACTGCTCGGCGAGGGCTTCGAATTCAAGGATCTCGGGCTGCTGGTAGTGGACGAAGAGCAGAAGTTCGGCGTGTCCGCGAAGGAAAAACTGCGCCAGCTACGTGCGGAGGTGGACACTCTCACGCTGACGGCCACCCCTATCCCGCGAACGCTCCAGTTCTCGCTGCTCGGCGCGCGCGACCTCAGCATCATCGCCACCCCGCCGGCCAACCGTATCCCTATTCAGACCGAGATAATACTCTTTGACGAGAAGGAAATCAAGTCCATAATAGAATATGAACTGAAACGCGGCGGGCAGGTATTCTTCCTGCACAACAACGTCGAGCAACTCGAAAGCATAGGCGAAATCCTGCACCGACTGGTGCCGGATATGAGGATATGCATTGCGCACGGGCAGATGCCGGCGAAAGAACTTGAAGACAAGATGCTGGATTTCATAAGAGGCGACTACGACCTTCTGCTCTGCACAACCATAATCGAGAACGGCCTCGATATCCCGAATGCGAATACTATCATCATAAATCACGCGCAGAACATAGGACTGAGCGACCTGCACCAGCTCAGGGGCAGGGTAGGCCGCTCGAACAGAAAAGCGTTCTGCTACCTGATAGTGCCTCCGCTCGTGAGCATAACCGACGACGCCCGCAAGCGCCTCAAGGCCATAGAGGAATTCTCCGACCTGGGCAGCGGCTTCAACATAGCTATGCAGGACCTCGACATCCGCGGAGCGGGCAACCTCCTCGGCGCAGAGCAGAGCGGCTTCATTATGGATATGGGCTACGAAACATATCAGAAGATTCTGGCCGAGGCTATGGAAGAACTGGGAATCGAGAGCGGCGGGGCGGTCGGAGGACGGGCGGACGCACGCTTCAGGGCGGACTGCACCGTGGAGACGGATCAGCCGGCCTTCATCCCGGATGATTATATCGACATCACGGCAGAGAAGATACGCATCTACAAGCAGCTCGATTCGAAGAACTCGGAAAAGGAGATAGACCGCTTCCACGCGCAGCTTGCCGACCGCTTCGGAGAGACGCCGGAAGAGGTTGACAACCTCATCAATGTGGTGAAAATCAGGAATCTGGGCGGTTCGCTCGGCTTCGAGAAGGTGATAATCAAGAACGGAATGCTGATCTGCTTCTTTGTGTCCAACGCACTCTCGCCTTACTATAAGAGCGACCAGTTCAGCCAGCTTCTGGTGAAGATAGGAAACGACTCGCCTTTCACCTTGAAGCAGACTGACGGGAAGCTTAAGATCATCACAAGGGGCATAGATTCGACTGAAGCAGCGCTTAGGGCGTTGAAGAAGTTGCAATAAATTATTAAATTTGTCGGCTTAAGTATGGCGAATCTGCTCATCGAGATAGGAAACACGGCGCTGAAAGCCGCCTGGGCCGAGGGGAAAACCCTTGGGAAGACGGTGCGCTACCAGGGCGAAAAGCTCCACGGTTTCCTGCTGGGCACCCTCCTTGCGAAGGAGAAACCCGATGTGCTGGTTCTGGCGTCGGTGCGGGATATCCCCGAAGAGGATATCAGCGAGATACGCGAAAGGTGCGGGCAACTGGTCCTTATCGACCGCAACCACCCCGCAATAATGAGGGCCTATGGCCTTCCGGAGTACCTTTCTCCGTCCCGCGCGGCCGGCATAATCGCGGCCAGGGAGCTGTTCAAGGGCAAGCCGTGCCTCGTCTTCGACTTCGGCACAGTACTCTCGATCGACTCCGTCGCCGCGGACGGGACCTACCACGGAGGCAACCTATCGCTCGGATGCCGCACCCGCTTCAAGGCGCTCAACCGTTATTCGAGGGCGCTGCCGCTGGTGGACACGCCGCTCGATCCGCCCGCGATCGGCTCTTCGGAGACCAGCGGAATCGAGGCCGGAGTGATTTCGGGCATAGTGTTTGAAGTCGACGGGTACATAGCCGGCGCTCCCGGCAGTGTGGTAGTGTTCACCGGGGGAGACGCCAGTTACTTTGCAAAGCAGACCAAGAACTCCATTTTCGTGGTATCAAACCTCGTGCTGATGGGCTTGGCAACCATTTCGGAAGATTATGAAAGGAAGTAGGGTTATAATATCGTTCCTGGCCTTGGCGCTGCCTTTCTTCGCTCACGCGGAGGACGGCGGTTCCTATGCCGGTTTCACTCCTTATTCGGTGTTCGGAATCGGCGAGCTCGCGACGCCCGGTACCGCCTACAACAAGACTATGGGCGGAGTGGGAATCGCCTCGCGCAATCACCGTTTCGTGAACGTGCTCAACCCTGCCGCCGTTACCGCCCGCGACTCGCTCGCCTTTATGTCGGACTATTCGATCTATCAGACCAACAAGATCCTCCGTCAGGGCGACAACGTGTCCGCTAACAACCTGTTCAACATCAACAACTTCCTCATCTCGTTCCCGCTCTTCTACACGAAGCCCGTGGATGCGGCGATGATGGTTGGAATCAAGCCCTACAGCGCTACCGGTTACAGTTACGGTTACTACGACACCAACCCCACGGCGATAGCCGCAGTAGGGAATATCGCGCATTCGTACACCGGCCTTGGCAGTATCTACCAGGCTTTCGCGACCATAGGCCTGGACCTGTTCGACAAGGTGTCGGTTGGTGCGGAACTGTCCCACTATTTCGGCAATATCAAGAAGACTTATACGGAGACCATAGCGGACGCGGCGGCGGTTGGCCTGACGAAGACCAACGAGCTTCAGCTCAGCGCCAATTCGGCAAAGTTCGGCCTGCAGTACGAGCAGCCTCTGGGAGATAAGTTTAAGCTGGGAGTCGGCGCAGTCTACGGGCTTGACGCGAAGCTTGGTGGCCGTATGATCAACACGGTCTCCGGAGTAAGCGAAAGCAAGGACACCACTATGCTCAATTCCCTGCCCGGCAGGTTTTATCTGGCAGGCGAGATGGGAGCCGGTATCAGCGTCAGCTACGGCGGCAAGTTCAGGGCCGAGCTTGACTACACCCGTTCAGATTGGACTAACTGCGGATTCTCGGGCGTCACCGGCCTGGCGGTCAACGGCGCAAGCGGCCCGCTTTTCACCACCGGACTTTCGGAATCGTACAGAGCCGGAGTGGAATACATCCCCAATCCGAACGATATCCGCTACTACTACAAGCTCATCGCCTACAGGGTGGGAGTCTTCTATACGAAAGAATATTTCAGCGTCTCAGGCAACGAAATCCACTCCAGAGGCATCACTTTGGGAGCAACCCTTCCGGTTTTCCGTTGGAACAACGGCCTTACCGTGGGTATGGAGATCGGGCAGAGGGGTTCGCTTAAAAACAATATGGTGCGTGAAACCTACGTCGGCTTCAACTTTGGAGTCAATCTCTTCGACGTGTGGTTCCAGAAACCTATGTACGAATAAACAAGTTATTAGGATATGAAAAGACTGATTATCGCAATCCTGGCAATCGCCACCCTCGGTGCGGGCAATGTGTTCGCACAGGGAAAGTACGGTGCCGACAGCGCCGAATGCATCAAGTACCTCTCGTACTACAAAGAGTACTTCAAGCAGAAGAACTACGATTCCGCCACCCCGAACTGGCGCGAGGCTTTCAAGATCTGCCCTCCGACAGCGAACCAGACTATGCTCGTGGACGGAACGGCGCTTATGCGCAAGCTCATTTCGAAGAACGCGAAGAACCCCGTCTATAAGGCTCAGCTCATCGACTCGCTGATGATGATCCACGACGTACGTATCGAGTACTATCCGAAGTACGGCGTGACCGCCCGCAACAACAAGGGCCTCGATATGGCCAACTACATAAAGGACGACAACAAGCGCCTTTATGATGGCCTCAACGAGATCATCGAGTTCAACGACAAGGACACCAAGCCGAGCATCTACATCTTCAATCTCAACGCCGCCATCGAGCTCTGCAAGATCGGCCTGATCGACGAAGAGGAGGTTATCAGCGTGTACGAGCGCAACTCCGGTCTTCTCGACGCTGCCGAGGCGAAGACTGAAACCGACAGGGAGGCGAACGAGAAAGTCCGCACGGACCTCGACAACCTCTTCGTGAGCAGCAAGCTTGCCGACTGCGACAAGATCATCTCTCTCTACGGTCCTCGTTTCGAAGCCAATCCTTCCGACGTGGAGTTTGCCACGAAGGTCGTGAGGATTATGTCTTCCGCAGAAGACTGTATGGACAACAGCCTGTTCATTGGCGCCGCCACCGCCGTGTACAATGCGAACCCCAGCGCCTCTTCGGCCAAGATGCTCTATCAGCTGAATGCCGCTCAGGGCAAGGTGGACCTCGCCGTCAAGTATATGGAAGAGGCTATCGCAGCCGAGGATTCGGACGCCGAGATGGACGCCGACCTCTACTACGAACTTGCAGTCTATGCTTATAAGTCCGGCCGTCCTCAGCTGGCAGAGTCTTCCGCCAAGCGTTCGGTCGCCCTCACCGGCAGGAACGACCTCAAGGGCAAGGACTATATGCTCCTCGCTTCGGTCTGGGGCAACGTCCGCTGCGAAGGCAACGAGATCGCGGTCCGCGCTCCTTACTGGGTTGCGGTCGACTATCTCGAGAAGGCCAAGCGTGCGGACTCTTCGCTTGCAGAAGAGGCCAACAAGATGATCGCCCAGTTCCGCCAGTATTATCCTACTGCCGCTGACGCCTTTATGTATGACGTGAAGGACGGCGACTCTTACACCGTGAGTTGCGGCGCATTCCGCGAGACCACTACCGTCAAGACCCAGAAGTAGAGTTGAGCAGGATAGTCCCGCATATAAAGACCAAGGCAACCGCTTTCATCGCGGTTGCTTTTGTCGTTTTCGGGTGCGGAGGCAAACTGAAGGAGGCGGACAAAATCAACCTGGCAGAGACGCCTATCCAGGTGGTCAACGATATGTTCGCCGTGAACACCGAGGACGGTGTGGTGAAGCAGCGCTTCGAATCGGCCGTGATGCTCAAGTTCGTCACGGACTCGCTGGACTATGACCTTTTCCCCAACGGACTTCAGGTCTACGGCTACACGGAGGAGGGCCTGCTCGAGACCATCATTATGGCCGACAAGGCCAAGCACGTCACGGCCGGCAAAAAATCGGCGGGAGAGCTCTGGGAGGCGACGGGCAACGTGATAGTCTCCAACGTGATCAAGAAGGAGACTATGGAGACGGACACCCTCTACTGGGACCGCAAGAAAGAGGAGATATACACCGACGCCTATGTGAAGCTCTATTCCGAGGACGGAATGATGCAGGGCTACGGTATGCGCTCGGATGACCGCGCGCGCAACGCCATCCTCCTGCGCCCCTTCGACAGCTACGGCTACTCGCAGTCCGACAGCACCACCGTGAAGATAGATTCGGTCAACTTCATCGGACCTTTGCTCAAATAAAGAATTATTACTATCTTCGCAGCCCAAATTCGATAATTTTAAAGAAAAAACTATCATATGGCAGTACTACAAAAGATGCGCAACAAGTTCGGAGTGGCTATCTCCGTAATCATCGCGCTTTCCCTCCTGTACTTCATCGCCCCTATGGACGACCTGATGAATCTTTTCGGCAGGCCGGAGAATGTAGGCGAAATCAACGGTACGGGAATCTCGTATGAGGATTTCTCCGCAGAGGTTGGAAACTTCACTACGATTAACGAAATCAGCACAGGCTCCAGCGCTCAGACCGAGCAGGCCCACCAGCAGATCAGGAATGCAGCTTGGCAGTCCCTTCTGGACCGCTTTATGTTCTTCAAGAACTGCGAGGCCGCCGGTATCAAGGTGGGTGACGCAGAGGTGGCAGACCTCATCGCAGGCAATCACCTCAGCCCCATCATCGAGCAGAATCCTCTCTTCCAGGCAGAGGACGGCACTTTCTCCGTGGAGAGGGTGCGCGAAATCAACCGCCAGGCAGAGACGGACGAGACCCTCAAGCTTTATTGGAACTACCTGAAGCAGACTATCCGCACTCAGCAGTTCTACAGCAAGTATGGTTCACTGTTCGCTTACAGCGCCCTTGAGAGCCCGCTTTCGCTTAAGGAAGCAGTCGAGGCAGGCAATACCACTGCCGATATCGAGCTCGTCTCCATCCCTTACGGCTATGTCCGCGACACGACGGTGAACGTCTCCAAGAAGGAGATCAAGGCCTACTACAAAGCCCATCAGGACGAATACAAGCAGAAGGCCAGCCGCGATATCGAGTATGTGGTGTTCGAGGTAAAGCCCTCGGCAACCGACGTGGCTTACACGGAGAAGGCGATAAAAGATGTTCTCGACGAGTTCGCAAAGACGGACAACCTCAAGAACTTCCTTCTCAAGAACTCCGACAGATCCCTTTCGAACCGCTGGTACAAGAAGGGCGAACTTAACACCGTTTCTTCGGAAATCGACAAGTTCGTTTTCTCCGGCAAGAAGGGCATCTCGCCCGTCGTGAAGGAAGGAGACAGCTTCTTCACCGCACGCGTTGTCGCAAGCGCCAATGTTCCCGATTCAGTGTATGTCAAGCACATCCTGCTTCAGGGCGCCGGTGCTGCGAAGAAGGCAGACAGCCTTGCAGCAGTTGCGACCAAGGCTCCCGGCCGTTTCGCTGAGCTTGTTCTGAATTATTCTGCCGACCAGGGCTCGGCCGCAGACGGCCAGCTCGGAAACATCGGCTGGATGACCCAGAGCTATATGATCCCCGGATTCGAGTCTGTCCTGACCGCAAAGGTCGGCAAGCCTTACGTGATCAAGACCCAGTACGGCAGCCACGTGGTAGTTGTTACCAAGACCACCAAGCCCATCGCGAAGAAGCAGGTGGCCATCCTCGAGAAGTCTGTCCTTGCCAGCAAGGAGACCTTCAATGGATTCTACAACGAAGCAAATAAGTTCGCCACCATCGCCGGCGGCACCCTCGAGGGTTACCTCAAGGCAGTTGATTCGCTCGGCGTTTACTCGCACAAGCAGAACCGCGTGCTCGAGAGCACCTCGACCTTCGGTTCAGTGGACCAGGCCAAGGAAGTCACCCGTTGGGTGTTCGATTCCAAGACCAAGAAGGGCAAGGCTTCCGGCATCATTACCGTGAACAACACCTTCTTCTTCGTGGCCGCTGTGAAGGAAGTCCGCAAGGACGGTTTCGCAGAGCTCAGCGAGGTGTCGAGCCAGATCCAGAACAAGCTTTACACCGATAAGCGCAATGCCCACAAAGCCGCGCAGGTTGCAGAGTTCCTGGCAGAGAATCCCACTCTCGAGGCGGTTGCAGAGGCTAACGGAACAACCGTCAGCACCCGCAACGACATCAGCTTCTCCCCGATGAGCGCAGGTGTTGTGGAGTCCGCTCTTCTCGGCGCAATCCTCAAGTCTGAGATCGGCGCCGTGAGCGGCCCCGTCGAGGGACAGAACGCAGTCTATGTGTTCAAGACTCTCCGTCGCGATGCCGGTCAGTTCTACACCGAGCAGGACGCGAAGAACTACGCCACCCAGAAAGCGCAGTACTCCTCACAGATGATTATGTCCGTGATGCAGGACGCCGCGAACGTCGTGGACAACAGGGCTCGCTATTATTAGCCGCCCCGCGCCCCCGTGCCCCCCGTGGCCCCGTGGAGCGCAACTCCCTGTAAATCAGTAATTTCGTAAAACTGGACTCCGAAATTTTTGGAGCCCAGTTTTTGTATTTGGCTGGTAGTCAGCGGATTAGGCGCCACGCGGTCGGTGTGGGGATTCTGCTTTTAATTTGCTATATTTGTATTCCGCGACTGAAACTAAAACCATTCGATATGAAATCAAAGATCCAGAACAAGTTCAAGACCCTTTTCGGCGAGGGAGGAAATCTTTTTGCCAGCGCAGGACGTATCAATCTGATTGGCGAACACACCGACTACAACGGCGGATATGTGTTTCCTGGAGCTATTGACAAGGGCCTTATGGCGCAGATCAAGCTCAATGACCTCGACAAGGTCCGCGCTTTCTCCATCGACTACAACGAGATGGCCGAGTTCGGCCTCAGGGAAGAGGATAAGCCGAAGCAGCAGTGGGCCTGCTACATCTTCGGCGTTTGCCGCGAGACCATCAAGCGCGGCGGAAAGGTCGCCGGCTTCGACACTGTGTTCGCAGGCGACGTTCCCCTCGGCGCGGGACTTTCCTCGTCGGCAGCCCTCGAGAGTTGCTTCGCATTTGCTCTTAACGAACTCAACGGCAACAACATCGACAAGTTCGAGTTGGCGAAGATAGGGCAGAGCACAGAGCACAATTACTGCGGGGTGATGTGCGGAATTATGGACCAGTTCGCATCCATCTTCGGAAAGGCCGGTTCGCTCATCCGCCTCAACTGCAAGACCCTCGAGTACAAGTATTTCCCCTTCGACCCGGAGTCTGCCGGATATAAGCTTGTCCTGATCGATTCCTGTGTGAAGCACGAACTCGCCTCGTCCGCTTACAACAAGCGCCGCGCTTCCTGTGAGAATGCCGCGGCTGCAATCCGCAAGCGCCATCCCGAGGTCGAGTTCCTCAGCGACGCAAAGCGCGTGTGGCTCGAAGAAGTACGCTCGGAGATTCCCGAGGAGGATTTCCTCAGGGCTGAATACGTTATCGGCGAGCTTCAGCGCGTGCTCGATGTCTGCGACGCCCTTGAGCGCGGCGACTTCGAGACCGCCGGCGAAATGATGTACCAGACCCACTTCGGAATGAGCCGGCTCTACGAAGTCAGCTGCGAAGAGCTCGACTTCCTGAATAAGCTCGCCCGCAAGATGGACGTCACCGGTTCGCGCGTGATGGGCGGCGGCTTTGGCGGATGCACCATCAACCTGGTGAAGAAGGAACTCTATCAGCCCTTCGTGGACGCAGCTGTGGAGCAGTTCAACGCCCAGTTCGGCCACAAGCCGAAGGTTATCGACGTAGTCATTTCCGACGGCGCGCGCAAGATAGAATAATCGGGTAGTGATCGCTGAGGCCTGCGTTGTAACGCGGACCGATGAATGTGCGGCGGGGTTTGACTCCGCCGTACTTTTTGTCCTGCTCGGACAAAAATGGGAGGGCGGAGACAAAAAGGGCCGCATCCACCCCGGGGGAGGCAAAGGCGCGATCAATCTGCTCCCAGACTCCCTGGAACTTGATGGTGCCCGGCGCAGAGGGGAGCGCAGAACCGGGTGAGCGGGGCTCAAGTTCCAGCATCGGGGCCATTATGCTGTCGGAGACGGCGGTGCGGGTGTCATTGAAATCACCGACGAGAACAATCGGTCGGTGCGCGGCGAGATTTGCCCCCATTTTCTCGCCGGATTGAGGAATAATGCTTGTTTCGGCGGGAAAAAGGGGGTAAAACTCGCCGGAATCCGATTTGGCGAGCGAGTCGCAGAGAGCAGAGAGTGCCCGAAGGGCGAGCAGGCGCCGGCGGGAGGCTTCGGAGGAGCCGCCTCTCTTGGAGGGGAGGTGGCAGACGACGACCGACAGGGAGTCGAACTCCACGACCAGGAGGGCGCGGGTGGGGAGAACGGAGCCGGAGGTGTCGCGAACGGGAACGGCCCTGGACGCGCGCAGGCGGCCGAGTCCGGGGCAAACGCCGGAGGGAGACCCGTCCCCGGAGCGCCAGAGCAGGGCGCAGTCGATGCCGCGGCGGTCTGGGGAGTCGTAGTGGACGTAGCGATATCCGTACTTGCGGAGGGGGGGCTGCCGGACCAGCGCTTTCATACACTCCGCGTTTTCCACCTCGCAAAGGCCGACCACGGAAGGGGGCTGACCCAAAGAATCTGCGATGGCGAGAATAACCTTCGCAATCCCGCGGGTCTTGGATTTAAACCTCGATGAAGTCCAGCCTGCCGGGGCGAATGAGGCGCCGGAAGAATTCGCAGGATCGTTGAAATAGTTTTCCACATTCCAGAACGCGATGTTCTGGGCGGCCGCGAAAGGTGCGGCGAAAAGAAGAAGGCACAGAAGCGCCTGAAGTCTCATAGTCTGTTTCATAGGGCGAATATGCGGATAATTTCCTAAATTTGCACGCACTTAAAAGAAGAATCTATGTCTCTCAAATGCGGAATAGTCGGACTCCCGAATGTGGGTAAATCCACCCTTTTCAACTGCGTCAGCTCAGGTAAAGCCCAGAGCGCCAATTTCCCGTTCTGTACGATAGAGCCCAATCTCGGCTCCACCAACGTGCCGGACAAGCGTCTCGAAGTGCTGAGCGACATCTGCAAGCCCCAGCGCACGATCCCGGCGACTGTGGATATAGTCGATATCGCCGGCCTCGTGAAGGGCGCCAGCAAGGGAGAGGGTTTGGGTAATCAGTTCCTCGCCAACATCCGCGAGTGCGACGCGATTCTGCACGTCCTTCGTTGCTTCGACGACGGAAACGTCGTACACGTGGACGGTTCGGTGGATCCGGTACGCGACAAGGAGGTGGTGGACACCGAACTGCAGATTAAAGACCTTGAGACGGTGGAAGCGCGGCTGGCAAAGGCCGACAAAGCCGGCAAGGCCGGGGACAAGGAGGCCGCGAAACTGGCCGCGCTGCTCACGCGCTACCGCGACGCCCTGCTTCAGGGGCGGTCGTGCCGCAGCGTGAGCCTTCTTAACGACGACGAAGCGGCCCTGGCGCACGATCTGTTCCTACTGACAAACAAACCTGTTATGTACGTTTGCAACGTGGACGACGCCTCTGCGGTGAAGGGAAATGCCTATGTGGACGCAGTCCGCGAAGCAGTAAAAGACGAGAACGCGGAGATACTGATTATATCGGCCAAGACCGAATCGGAAATCGCCGAATTGGAAGACTACGAAGAGAGGCAGATGTTCCTCGAAGAGATGGGACTTGAGGAATCGGGCGTGGTTCGTCTGATCCAGGGCGCCTATCATCTGCTCGGCCTGCAGACTTTCTTCACCGCCGGCGCCGACGAATGCCGTGCGTGGACCATCCACAAAGGCGACAAAGCGCCTCGCGCGGCGGGCGTCATCCATACCGATTTCGAACGCGGCTTCATCCGTGCGGAGGTCATCAAGTACGACGATTTCGTCGCGCTCAAGACCGAAGCCGCCTGCCGCGCGGCCGGAAAGATGGGAATCGAAGGCAAGGACTACGTCGTCCAGGACGGCGACATAATGCACTTCCTGTTCAATGTCTGAGGTCAGGGCTAAAAAGGCGCTCGGCCAGCACTTCCTGACCGACCAGAGCATCGCGCGCTCGATAGTGGACGCGCTAAGCGCGGACGGCGTGCGCGACGTGCTTGAGGTCGGTCCGGGTATGGGCGTGCTGACGCAGTATCTGCTTCAGCGGCCGGACATAGACCTGAAGATGGTGGAATTGGACGGCGAGTCGGTCGCGTACCTGATGCGCCATTTCCCCGGGATGGAGGGCAAACTGCTGGAGGCCGATTACCTGAAGCTGAATATTCAGAAGATTTTTCCCGGCCCGTATCGCGTGATAGGCAACTTCCCCTACAACATCTCCTCGCAGATATTCTTCAAGATCCTAGAGGACAAGGACCTCGTGCCCGAGGTGGTCTGTATGATACAGAAAGAGGTGGCTGACCGCATCGCCGAGCCCCCGGGAAGCAAGACCTACGGCATACTTTCGGTGCTCCTTCAGGCGTGGTATGACATAGAGTATGTGCTGAGTGTAGGTCCGGGCGCTTTCAATCCGCCCCCGAAGGTCAAGTCCGCAGTTATCAGGCTCAGACGAAACGACCGCACGGAACTGGGCTGCGACGAAAAACTCTTCAAACAGGTGGTGAAAACCGCCTTCAACCAGCGCCGTAAGACCCTGCGCAATGCCATGAAGCCCCTCCTCAAGGAAGGCGCGGACACAACCGACCCCATCTTTGAATTAAGGGCCGAAAAACTCGGTGTAGAGGATTTCGTGAGGCTGACCCGGATGATCAGCCTGCAATAAACTGCGCCACCCAATCCTGGTCGATACGGACAAGCCCCTGCGCTTTCTCGCGAAGCGTGGGGTTGCGCTCGACTATCCCGACGCAGTCTGAATAGACGTTGTAGCCTATAACCAGCATCTGCATTTCGCCCTTTTCGGGATAAGTGAGGGTGATCTCGCCGTCGGGGCCGTCCATCTTGAGGAACTTCAGGGAAACCTCTTTCTTCAGTTCCTGCGCCGTGACGTATTTGCAAAGCTCGAGGGCGATGTCGTCAAGGCCGGCGTCGAATACCTTTACCTTTTCAATGAGTTCGCCTATTGAACGCACAAGCCTGCAGGTATAGCCCTCAAGTCCGTCGGAGTTGAGGCCCGCCGAAGTATAGGCTATCAGCAGTTGGGATGCGGGGTCGTGGTACAGAACCGGCTCGGGAGCAAGGCTTTCCGTTCCGCAGCGCGGGCAGCGGCACACGAAGAGGGAGCCGTCTTTCACCCTGTCTTTGAGCGAAGGGTCCTGGGCAACGTTGATGCTTCTTACGTTCGGAGCTTCGAATTCGCTCCCGCATTTAGGGCAGATCATAACAGGTCGGTGTTCAATACTAGTTTGATTTCATAGGGCTTTTCCACCAGAGGCTTGTTTCCCCACACATAAGCGGCCGAAACGCCTATCCTGAAATTGTAGGGTATGAACCATAAATTCCCCAGGACGGCCTGAAGAGATGCCCCGATGGAGTTCTTGAAAAATGAAGGGAAGACGGTGGCATAATCAGGATGTTTCGAGCGGTCCCACGCGAGAGATTCGTTCGTGATGTAAAGTTTCGGGATAAACTCAAAGTTCCTGATGTAGGCGATAGGGCTGAGTCCGTTCCAGTCAATGGACAAGAACGGGATGGCATAAGAAAGGGTCGCTTCCTGGGAGAGGTGTATGACGCCGTCGGATTTTTTGATCGTGTCGTCTGTGTAAGGCTCCGTGCCGGCACCGATGCTGAACCTGAAACCGGATGTTTTGGTGAATCCGGGCGTGTAGGCATAGACCGCGAAATGCTGGAGCGTGTAGATGAAATCAAAGTCTTTCGCCGCCCCGACATCGGCTCCGATTCCCCAGCGCGGATAGATGCAGGAGTTGAGTGTCGGGCGCATTGAATATGCGCGCAGACCGGCACCGACTGTGGTCAGTGTCGGCGAGGAGACGAATTCCGCATAAGGGATCACACCCCTGGTCCAGCCATCCGACGAGAAGTTTAAGGGCACATAGGAGCGAACCCTGTAATTCACTCCGCCTCTGTTGGCGATAACCTTTCCTTCAAACACGGAATATAGTCCGCGGTAGGTGACGTCGATAATTCCGGAGTGAAGCGAGAGGCGGTCCGTCATAAGCATCCCCGGGATATAGCTGTATGCCGCAGAGCCATAGAAGGTGTTGAGGTCATTCTGGAAATATGCCGTCGCGCCAAGCCCGAGGGCTGTGGTGAGGTTCTCGAAACTCATAGATGTCAGCTCGTCGTAGTCGGCGTAGAACGGCATCCAGGAGTGCACTTTGATTGCGTGCGCCAGTTTGGAGTAGCGGCGAGGCGCGCCGATGCGCGGCGCTGCCGTGTCGGCGGGAGCCGCGGCAGCCAGCGCCGCCTCCTGCGCGCTGAGCTTGTCTTCCAGTTCGTAACGGTGCCGTACTACGAAATCGATTGCGCGGACTGGGAGGCTGTCCACCGGCGTGCGGCAGATCATACGGCCGTCAGTGCGCAGATAAGTGAAGTACAGTTGCCCGTCATCGCCGAACACGAAGTCCTGTCCGCCGGCTTTCAGGTTCGTATGCTGCAAGACAGAACCCGCATCCAAAGAATACAATTCGTTTACACCCGTACGGTCGGATGTAAAGAAGAGCTTGTCATCAAAAACGAACAGATGGTTGATTTTAACGAAAGAAGGCTCCAGGACGGGCGCGAAGGACGGCAGACGGTAAATCCCCTCGCCACCGTCGGTAATGGCCGCACAGAAGATTTCTCCGCCCTTTATGACGGCTTCGTAAGGAGTCATCCCGTCCGGCGAGCGGAATTCTTCCAGAACTGCGCCGTCGGATGCGGCCAGAAGGCAGACATAGGCGGAGCCGTCATAGTCGGTGCGACACACCGCGAGAGTGTCGCCGTATGCCTTGGGGTTGAACCAGCGGCCCCTGCGCACCAGCGTGCGTGTGCCGCCGTTCTTCAAATATCTGATTGAGCTGTTGGAGTGCATCTCCCAGCGCGGGTCATAAGTCACTTCGGACCAGTAAAGCTTGTCGCCGCCAGCCGTCAGAGGCGAGTCCGCAGACGTTAAGTGCAGCGGGTGAACCTTCCCGTTAACAGGGTTAATAGAGACAATCCGTTTGTCGTCTGCGATTCCGGCCCTGGTGGCGTAAATCTTTCCGTCGGACCAGGCGAGGCCGGAGAACGACGCGTAATACCGGCCGGGTTTGGTAAGCCGGTCGAGCGGCTGGAAGGGCGCCCGCATCTCGTCGTCTGTCCGCCATAGGCTGTCCTGGACAGCCATTATCCCGCCGAAGGCGTCCTTAAACTTCATATGCGTCTGGCGCTTGACCTGCTTGCGATAGGGGATCAGCCAGTCGTAGTAGTCCTTCATAAACAGCGGCTTGTCGTAGACCGCGCGCATCCCTCCGATGGCCAGATAGCCGACCTTGTAGTAGTCCGGGGTGAATCGCCGCTGGGAACCGTAGCGCCAGCGCTCATAGTTGCGGAACTGTCCCACGTCGAAGCTCGCACGGTAGTACTCCAGGAAGTCGGCCGTGCGGGCGCGCCCGGCATCGGTAAGACCCGTCTCCGCCGCCACTGCGTCGCCTTCGAAGTGCGACGGCTCGAGATAGAAGACGGAGAAGAATCCCGCCAGGGCCTCGCCGGACAGGTAGCTCCACATCTTCAGCGGCGGGCGCTTCAGGAACTGCATCTGCGAGACGTGGCGCTGCTCGTGGATGGAAAGCACGGTAGACCAGACGATGGGATCCGGCGTGTACATATCCGGGCCCGTGTACATCTCCATACGCCGCGGGGTCCACACCACCATACCGTTGGAATAACCCAGATAGGGGTGAAGAATAACCGGCATCCTAAGCTTATAACCTTCGTTGGGCACGAATCCTATCGAGCGGGAAACCGGCAGCTTCCAGCGCTCCCACTCTCCGGCATAGACCCGCGCCAGCGAATCCATCTCGGCAGGGAAGACGAAGCGGTAGTCCTCGGTCTTGATCTGATACCACTTGAGGAAGGGCCTTTCCGTGCCGTCCACGACGAACTGGGCGTGCGCCATAAAAGCCCCGGCCCCCGCGAGGAGGACCGTCAAAAAGAGCTTTCTGGGGCGCAGGCGCATATTACAACACAAAGTTGGAGATGAATACGAGAATGATAACTATCGGGGCGACCCAGCGTATCATAAAATAGAACGGCTTGAACACGCGACCCGTGCGAAGCCTGCCGCCGCAGGTGAATTCGTCGAAGACGTCGGCCTTTTTCATCTGCCATCCGACAAAGATCACGAACAGGAGGCTGCCCAGAGTCATAACGAAATTCGAGATCAGTTTGTCGCAGAAGCCGAAGATGGTGTTGCCCAGGATGTGTAACTCCTTGAGTGGGCCGAACGACAGGGAGCAGAGCACTCCTATCGCCCAGCAGGCGACAAACAACAGCACGGTAGCGGTGCCTCTCTTCATCTTCTTTTCGTCCACAAGGTAGGCCACGCAGGTTTCGAGCATACTCACAGACGAGGTCAGCGCGGCGAAGACTATGGTTGTGAAGAAGAGGATGGAGATGATGTGGCTGATGACGGGGTGGGCCTGGCCCATAGACGAGAAGATGAACGGCAGGGTCTCGAAGATGAGGCCGGGGCCGGCGCCCGGTTCAATCCCGGCTGCGAACACGGCCGGCATAATCGCGAAACCGGCGAGCAGCGCGAACAGAAGGTCGAACACGGCTGTGCCCATACCCGTGGCAACGAGATTCTCCCCGCGCTTCATATACGACGCGTAGGTCAGGATGCAGCCCACGCCCAGCGAGAGCGAGTAGAACGCCTGACCCATAGCGGACAGCATCGCCCCGCCCGTGAGCTTGCTGAAATCGGGTTTGATGAGGTAGTCGATACCCGCTTTCGCTCCCGGGAGGGAGATGGAATAGGCGAGGATCACGACTATCAGCACGAACAGCAGCGGAGTGGTGGTCTTGGTGAACTGCTCCACTCCCTTGCGTATGCCCAGCTTCACGATAAGCGCGGTCAGACCGATGAAGACGGTGTGCCAGACGATGGGGGTCCACGTGGACGCGATGAAGCTGCCGAAGCGCGCGGAGTGTTCCGCCTGCGTCATAGACGTGTCCGTGACTGCGAACGAAAGGGCGCGCACCTGGTATGCGATCGACCAACCGCCCACGACGCTGTAGTAGGATACGAGAATCAGCGGGGCGAAGAATGTGAACAGCCCCAGCCATTTCCACGGCGTGCCTGGCGCGAGCTTTTCGAATGCGCCGAAGGTGCTGAGCTGCGCGCGCTTGCCGATGATGGATTCGGACAGAAAGATCGGGACGCAGAGGAAGATGGCGGCCACCAGATACACGATGATGAACGCCGCTCCGCCGTTTTGCCCGACCATATAGGGAAAACGCCAAATATTGCCGAGTCCAATGGCGGATCCGGCCATAGCTAGGATGGCGGCCCTTCTACCGCCGAAGTTTTCTCTCATACACTACAAACTCGAATTCGAAGCCCGTCTCGGGATCGGTATGTGTCTCCGAAGTGCTGATTTTCTCCCACATTTCAGGATCGATGACGGGGAAGAAAGCGTCCGCGTCCTTGACCTCGGTGTGCACGTGCGTGATGTAGAGCCTGTCCATTTCAGGCAGCGCGGCCCTGTAGACCGAAGCTCCGCCCATAATAAAGCATTTGTCTTTGCCGGTCTCCTCGGCCTCGCGGAACGCTTCGTCGAAGGAGTACGCGCAGGTAACCTCCGGGATGGGGTCGCCGCCGAGGTTCAGCACTATGTTCTTACGCCCCTTAAGCGGTCTGAAAGGCAGCGAGAAGTATGTGGTGCGGCCCATTATCACCGGATACCCGGCGGTGACGGCCTTGAAGTACTTGAGGTCTTCCGAGATGTGCCAGGGAAGGTCTCCTTTTACTCCGATTCCATAGTTGTCCGCGACTGCGACGATAATGCACTTTTTCATACTGCTGCTTGGGTTTTATACTGCTACGGGAGCTTTGATTGCGGGCCAGGGGTCGTAGCCTTCAAGGGTGAAGTCTTCGGCCTTGAAGGCGAATATATCTTTTACTTCCGGATTAAGGTGCATAGTCGGCAGGGCGCGCGGGGTGCGGCTGAGCTGCTCTTTCACCTGATCTATGTGGTTGAGGTAAAGGTGCGTATCTCCGGTTGTATGGATGAACTCGCCGGGCTCGAGGCCGCAGACCTGCGCGAGCATCATAGTCAGCAGTGCGTAGGATGCGATGTTGAACGGCACGCCGAGGAACACGTCGGCCGAGCGCTGGTAGAGCTGGCAGCTGAGTTTTCCGTCCGCTACGTAGAACTGGAACAGGCAATGGCAGGGCGGCAGCGCCATCTGGTCCACCTGCGCCACATTCCACGCGTTCACGAGGATGCGTCGGGAGTCCGGATGGTTCTTGATGAGGTCCACTACGTTCGCTATCTGGTCTATATGGCCGCCGTCGTAGGTGTCCCACGCGCGCCACTGATGGCCGTAGACGGGACCGAGTTCGCCCGTCTCGTCGTCGCCCCACTCGTCCCAGATGTGGACGTTCTTCTCCTGAAGGTGCTTTTTGTTCGTGTCGCCGGCGAGGAACCACAACAGCTCCTCGATGATGCCGCGGGTGAACACTTTCTTGGTGGTCAGGAGAGGGAAACCCTTCGAAAGGTCGAAGCGCATCTGATAACCGAAGATGCTTTTCGTGCCTGTGCCGGTGCGGTCTGTCTTGACCGCGCCTTCGTTCATTATCTTGTTAAGCAGATCTAGATATTGCTGCATCCGAATGCGAATATTATTGCTTCCTCGAAGGTCTCGCCGGGCCTGAGGAGGGTTGATGGATAATCGGGGTTGTTGGGGCTGTCCGGGAAGTGCTGGCATTCGAGGGCCACGGCGCAGTAGTCGTCGTAGATTGCCCCACCTTTCCCGGTCGGGCAGCCTTTCAGCCAGTTTCCGGTATAGACCTGGATGCCAGGCTGTGTGGTGTAGACCTTTAGTGTTCGGCCGCTTTTCGCCGCGGTCAGTTCGGCCGCTTCTTGAAGCTGACCTTTCTGATAGCCGTCTATGATCCAGCAGGCGTCGTAGCCTTTGCCGTAGTTGAGGGCAGGGAAGTCTTCCTTTATGTCCTTGCCGATGGCTTTCGGCTCGAGGAAGTCCATAGGCGTGCCAGCCACGGGATCCGGTTCGCCTAGAGGAATCAGTGTGTTGTCGGTCGGGAGATATAGCGACGCGTTGAGCTTAAGCTTATGGTCCAGAACGCTGCCGCTGTCGTGGCCGTCCAGGTTGAAGTAAGAGTGGTTTGTGAGGTTCACCACGGTCGGCGCGTCGCACTGGGCGGTGAAGGTCAGCCTGAGTTCGTTGTTCTCGCTCCACTCATATCTGGCCACCACTTTAAGGGCGCCGGGATAACCCATTTCGCCGTCCTCGGAGTAGTACATAAACTCCACGCCTCCGCCTACCTCGCGGCTCTCCCAGTTGCGGTTCTGGAATCCCTCCGGCCCGCCGTGGAGATGGTTGGGACCGTTGTTGATCGGAAGGCTGTAGATCGTTCCGTCAATCTCGAGGCTTCCCTCGGCGATTCGGTTCGCGTACCGCCCCGGGCACTTCCCCGCGCAAGGACCGTCTTTGTAGTAGCTCTCGAGATTGTCGTAACCGATCACGACATCCGCCAGCTTTCCGTCCTTGTCCGGCACTATTATCTTCTGGATCGCGGCTCCGAGACTGCTCAGCGTCACGCTCGCCCCGCTCTTGTTCGTAAGGGTATAGGTCTTGATTTCCATAAGTGGTGTAAATATACAAATTTTTCCGCGTCCCGGCGCCCTTCCCCTAGTCTCGTCCCGTCCCGTTTCGCCCCCCCCTCCGCCGTGCTCGCAGACGAGCCACACGCTCGGCCCCTCCTGGCGCCCCTCTGAGGCCGGTCGTTGTGTGGCTGGGGGCAATTTTGCCCGTAGCCACACGGGATGGGCCCGCAAAAGCCATTCTGGAGGGTGTTGGCGTGTGGCACGTCTGCGAAATTCGAGGATCTCCAGCCATTCCGAAACGAACAATCTTCAACTTTTTTCGAAAAAAGTGCAAAAAAGTCGCGAAAAGTAAAGCGCATGTTTACCGAGTAAAGATTTGCTTGGCGCATAATCAGGGAAGTCTTTTATATTATTGTAGCTCATTTGTTTAACACTTTAAAATGCCACAACGATGAGCAACAAGAAAGTCAAAAAAAACATCGCCGAAGTGCGCAACTCGATGAAGTTGACGCAGGCGGAAATGGCCAAGAAAATCGGAATCTCCCGTCAGG
This sequence comes from Bacteroidales bacterium, assembly GCA_017615435.1. The sequence continues at coordinate 40,783 of JAGAAF010000063.1, read as the reverse complement.
CCTACATTAATCTCGAAAGCGGAAAGACCTCGGTGATCAACAAGCAGATCACCAAGATGGCCGAGCGCTGCGGACTCCCCGAGGAGAAAATTCTCTTCGGGTATAGCGTGGAAGAGCTCTCGTCGAATATGCTTCACGAGAGCGAGGCGCACAAAGAGCAGCTGAACACCGTCATCAAGGAAAAGGATGATGAAATCGAAGCCCTGAAGGAAAAGCTGGACATCTTAACTCAGCTGATTTTCGCCGAGAGGCAAACCGTCAAGACCCAGATTCAGCTGGTTGACGAGATGAAAACCCGCATCGCCCATCTCGCACAGGAGAACCTGGATCTCCGCAAAGAGCTCCGCTCCATTAAGGGCCGACGCGATTAGCGAACTATTGTAAAAAGTTAGGGTTAACCCGCGGGAAAAACCGCCGGTTAACCCTAACTTTTATTAAATTTGCGTGTATGAAGGAAATAAGGTTATTGAGCTGGAAGGAAGAGGGGAGAATTGAGGCAGGATGCGACGAGGCGGGGCGAGGACCGCTTGCCGGTCCGGTGTTCGCCGCAGCCGTAATACTGCCGAAAGACTTCCACCATCCGCTGCTCAACGACTCGAAGCAGATGACAGAGAAGGCGCGGGAGGAACTGCGGCCGATAATCGAAAAAGAAGCGATAGCCTGGGCAGTGGAGATGGTCTCGGCGGAGGAGATAGACAAACTGAATATCCTCTGGGCCTCCGTGACCGGAATGCAGCGCGCGGTGCTGAAACTGAAAGTCAAGCCGGAATTTCTTCTGATCGACGGCAACAAGTTCCGCCCGTTCGAATCGTACACCCGCAAGGACTACGAAACTGTCGTCCACGGTGACGCCACCTATGCCTGCATCGCCGCGGCGTCTGTGCTCGCGAAGACCTACCGTGACGATTATATGGTCGAGCTGGCGAGGAAGTTCCCGCAGTACGGTTGGGACACAAACAAAGGTTATCCCACCCCGGAGCATATTGCCGCCATCAAGAAATACGGGCTCACGGAGCATCACCGCAAAAGCTTCCACCCGAAAGAACTGGAACCCACATTATTCTAGAATATGGACATTCACGAAATACAGTCGGCCCTGCTCGAAGTGGTTCACCCCGGAAGGCAGAACAAAAGCATAGTCGAGCTGGGTATGGTCGGCGACATTGAGGCAACCGACAAGAAAATCACAGTCACGCTGATATTCCCCAAGCGACGCGATCCCCTCGCGGAGTATCTTATCGGCGCGGCAAGGGCGGCACTTATCCGCAACTTCCCCGAGGTGGAATCGGAGGTGAAAACCGTGGTCGCCGAAGACCCGAAGCCGGCGAAGAGGAAGCTCGACCTGAGTGACGATACCATCAAGCATATAGGCAAGGTCATCGGCATCGCTTCCGGCAAGGGCGGCGTGGGCAAATCGACGGTAGCTGTAAACCTGGCCGTGGCGCTCGCGCGGTTGGGCTACAAGGTAGGACTCGCGGACGCGGATGTCTATGGTCCTTCTGTCCCCACGATGACTGGCACCCAGGGTATGCAGCCCGCTGCCTACGGAGAAGAGGGCCACGAGCTGATGGTGCCGATCGAGAAATACGGCGTGAAATGGATGAGCATCGGCTACTTCGCCGGCGAGGACCAGGCGCTGATCTGGCGTGGGCCTATGGCGTGCAGCGCGCTCAAGCAAATGATACTGCAGGTCGATTGGGGCGAGCTCGACTATCTGCTGATCGACCTCCCTCCGGGAACGGGCGACATCCATATTTCGCTGGTGCAGGATATCAGAATGGACTCGGCCGTGATCGTGACCACCCCGCAGAAGGTGGCCATCAGCGACGTGCGAAAGGGAATCGGCCTGTTCCAAAATGAAAACGTGAACCGCAGGATACTGGGCATCGTGGAGAATATGGCGTGGTTTACCCCGGCGGAGCACCCGGACGAAAAGTACTACATTTTCGGACGGGAGGGAGGCGCCGGGATGGCCGCGGAGCTGGGCCTCGAGCTGCTCGCGCAGATTCCGCTCGTTCAGAGCGTGCGCGAGAGCGGCGATGCAGGCGAACCCGCGGCCCTCGGGACCGGACCTGACGCGCAGGCTTTCCTGACGCTCGCCGGAAAAGTGGCGGAAATTGCTTAAATTTGAGCCTATGGCTAAAACAAAGAAAACAGAGGACACCCCGATGCTCCGGCACTACTTCGCCGTCAAGGCGCAGCATCCGGAAGCCGTCCTGCTGTACCGCGTCGGAGACTTCTACGAGTGCTACTCGGACGACGCAGTGCTTGTCAGCAAGGTGCTGGGGCTCGTGCTCACGAAGAGATCCAACGGCGAGAAAGGCCCGACCGAGATGGCCGGCTTCCCGCACCACGCAATAGATACTTATCTTCAGAAACTCATCAGGGCCGGCTATAAGGTTGCTATTTGCGACCAATTGGAAGACCCTGCACTCGTTAAGAACAAACTTGTTAAACGCGGTGTAACAGAGATACTTACGCCTGGCGTGGCCTTTGGCGAAGGGATGCTTGACCAGAAAGAGCATAACTACCTCTGTGGCCTCTACTTCGAGGATAATCTCTGCGGTGCGGCGTTCCTCGACGCCTCGACAGGCACCTTCCAGGTGGCCCAGGGCAGTCTGGACTACATAGGCACACTCCTTTCGTCTTTCCAGCCGAAGGAATTGGTTGTCGAGCGCTCTATACGCAACGCAGTGAAGGAGCGCTACCCCGATTACTATATCACCACTTTGGAAGAGTGGGCCTTCGTCTACGAAGCCGCGTGTGAAAAGCTCTGCCAGCAGCTCGGAGTGAAGAGCCTGAAGGGTTTCGCAGTGGACTCGTTCCCGCTGAGTCTCTGCTCCGCCGGCGCGCTCATCTTCTACCTTGAGCAGACGCAGCACATAGGCCTTAAGAATATCTGCAGCATTTCTCGCATCGACGAGGCGAAGTTCGTGTGGATGGACAAGTTCACCGTGCGCAACCTCGAGATATTCGCATCGGCGTCGGGCAAGGACGGCGTCAGCCTGGTCGAGACCATCGACCGCTGCTGCTCGCCGATGGGCGCCCGACTTCTCAGGCAGTGGCTGGCGCTGCCGTCGCTGGACCTCGCCGAACTGAACGCCCGCTACGACTGCGTCCAGTTCTTCTACGACAACGACGGCGCCCTCGAAGAAATCCAGGGCGAGATCAGCAATGTGGGCGACCTTGAACGCATAATCGCCAGGGCCGCCACGGGAAAGATCCTCCCGCGCGAAGTGATGCAGCTCAGCCGTAGCCTTGCACAGATGACCCCTATCCGCAATCTTTGCGCAGGCTCGGGAGTTGAGGCGCTCGAAAAGCTTGCCTCGAAGATGAAGAACTGCGACAAGGTGGTGGAAAAAATCACCGCCACCCTCGCGGAGAACCCTGCCGCCCAAATCGGCAAGGGCGAGGTCATCGCCGCAGGCGTCGACCCGACCCTTGACGATCTCCGCGGCATCAGCACCGGCGGCAAGGATTATCTCCTTAGACTCCAGCAGGAAGAAAGCGAACGCACCGGCATCCCGTCGCTCAAAATCGGCTACAACAACGTCTTCGGTTACTACCTTGAAGTTCGCAATGCGTACAAGAATATGGCTCCGCCCGAGTGGGTGCGCAAGCAAACCCTCGTCAATGCCGAGCGCTACATAACCCAGGAGCTGAAGGACTACGAAGAGAAGATCCTCGGCGCCGAAGCCAACATCTACGAAATCGAGTCGCGCATCTACGGCGAGCTTATCGCCTACATCCAGGGCTGCATCCGCGACATCCAGACGAACTGCAAGGTGGTCGCGCAGCTCGACGTGCTTCAGGGCTATGCCCGGCAGGCCGTGGACAAGGGCTACTGCCGCCCGGAGATAGACAAATCCAACGTCATAGACATAAAGGCCGGCCGCCATCCCGTGATCGAGACTATGATGCCGGCGGGAGAGCAGTACGTGCCCAACGACATCCGGATGGACAGCGCCACCAACCAGATTATGATTCTGACCGGCCCGAATATGGCGGGAAAGAGCGCGCTGCTGCGCCAGACGGCCCTCATCATCCTGATGGCACAGGCGGGCTCGTTCGTCCCGGCGTCCTCGGCGCGCTTCGGCTACTTCGACAAGATCTTCACCCGCGTGGGCGCGACCGACAACATCTCCCGCGGCGAATCGACCTTTATGGTGGAGATGCTCGAAACGGCTATGATTATGCATAATCTGAGCGCCCGTTCGCTCGTTCTGCTGGACGAAATCGGCCGCGGCACCAGCACCTACGACGGTATGAGCATCGCTCGTGCGCTGGTGGAGTATGTCCATAAGTACGGAAAGGGCGCTAAGACGCTCTTCGCAACGCACTACCACGAACTGAACGATCTCGAAGCGGCCTACCCGCGAGTGAAGAACTATCACATAGCCGTGAAGGAGCAGGGCAAGGACATCATCTTCCTGCGCAAGCTCGAGCCGGGCGGAGTAGCGCATAGCTTCGGAATCCACGTCGCCCGTATGGCTGGAATGCCGAAGGAGGTCGTGGAGTCCGCAGAGTGCACGCTCGTGGAGCTCGAGCGGCGTGAAAAACGCGCCGAAGCCCTCTCGAAACAAGGAAAGGTGGAGGCCGACGGAAGCCTGCAGCTTTCGTTCTTCCAACTCGACGACCCGGTTCTCAGCTCGCTGCGCGCCAAGCTCGAGCAGGCAGACCTCAACAATATGACTCCGCTCCAGGCCTTCGACCTGCTTCGTCAAATGAAATCGGAACTGGGAGTATAAATTCTATTTGTTTTAGACCACTATTTTTAATAGATTTGCAGACTTTCAGAAAAATCTATAAAAAACACTAAATAAAGATGAAAGAGTATTCAGCAAAAGACATCCGCAACGTGGTCCTTCTGGGCGCAACGAAGTCCGGTAAGACCACGCTCGCAGAAACTATGCTTTTCGAGGGCAAGGTTATCGAGAGGCGCGGTACTGTGGAGGACAAGAACACAGTTTCCGACTTCGATGAACTCGAAAAGCTCAACCAGAGGTCCATCTATGCGACTCCCGTGTATGCCGAATTCCAGGGCAAGAAGATCAACATCCTCGACGCTCCCGGTTCCGATGACTTCATCGGCGGCGCATATGCAGGTTTCCGCGTGTGCGAGAACGGACTCCTCGTTATGAACGCCCAGCAGGGCATCGAGGTCGGCACCCGCAACGCCCTCCGCTACGCAGATCAGTTCAAGCTTCCCCTCATCGTCGCAGTCAACCATCTGGACGGAGAGAAGGCCGACTGGGATCTCACCCAGCACGCACTGAAGGAGGCCCTCGGCAGCAAGTACCTCGCACTTCAGTTCCCCACCGGAACCGGTGTCGAGTTCAATGGCGTCGTGGACGTTCTCACAATGAAGTACAATGAGACTCAGGACATCCCCGCCGAGTTTGCAGACAAGGCTGAGGAAGCCCGTATGGCCCTCATCGAGAAGGTCGCCGAGTTCGACGACGCTCTTATGGAGAAGTTCTTCGAAGAAGGAACCCTCTCCGACGAGGAAATCACCAACGGTCTCGCAATCGGCATCAAGAACCGCGAGGTTTATCCTATCCTCTGCGTTTCCGGAAAGAAGGACGTCGGCGTGAAGCGCCTCCTCGAGTTCATTGCCAACTCTGCTGTCGCCCCCGAGGTTGACGAGAAAGCAGCCTCCGGCCTCTTCATCTACAAAAACAATGTTGAGCACCACCTCGGAGAGGTTTCCTACTTCAAGGTGATGTCCGGCACCGTCTCCGCTGGTCTCGACCTCGAGAATCCCGAGACAGGTGATAAAGAGCGCCTCAGCGCCATCTATGCTGTCGCAGGTACCAAGAAAGAGCCCGTCCAGGTTCTCAAGGCCGGCGACTTCGGCTGCGCTGTCAAGCTCAAGAACGGCAAGAGCAACACCACCCTTTCCGCCATCGGATCGGGCCTCAACTTCGCAAAGATCCAGTACCCTGCTCCCAAGTACCGCTGCGCCATCAAGGCCAAGGTCCAGCAGGACGAGCAGAAGCTCGGAGAGGCTCTCAAGAAGATCTCTTCCCAGGATCCTACCGTGGTTGTCGAGTACTCCAAGGAACTCCGTCAGACCATCCTCAGCGGCAACGGCGAGCAGCACATCAATGCTGTCAAGTGGAGAGTGAACAACGAGTTCGGCCTCGAGATCGAACTCTTCGCTCCGAAGGTTCCGTACCGCGAGACCATCACCAAGGTCGCTACCGCCCAGTACCGTCACAAGAAGCAGTCCGGCGGCGCCGGCCAGTTCGGTGAGGTTCACCTCCTCGTCTGCCCTGCAGAGGGAGAGCTCCGCACCAAGTTCCCTATCGACGGCAAGGACACCCAGCTCAACATCAAGACTCAGGAAGTCATCGACCTCGAATGGGGCGGAAAGCTTGAGTTCTACAACTGCGTCGTCGGTGGCGCCATCGATCTCGGCTTTATGCCCGCTATCCTCAAGGGTATCAAGGACCGTATGGTAGAAGGACCTCTCACCGGTTCGTACGCTCGCGACATCCGCGTCTACGTCTACGACGGCAAGATGCACCCGGTGGACTCCAAGGAAATCGCCTTCATCATCGCCGGACGCAACGCCTTCAAGGAGGCATTCCGCATCGCCGGTCCGAAGATCCTCGAGCCTATCTACAACGTTGAGGTCACTACCCCCGGTGAGTACCAGGGCGCAGTTATGTCCGATCTCCAGAACCGTCGCGGTATCCTCGGCGACCTCGGTTCCGATGAGGGCTTCAGCATCCTCAGGGCCCGTGTTCCGCTCGCAGAGCTTTATCGCTACTCAACCGTTCTGAGCTCGCTGACCTCCGGTTCCGCTAGTTTCACAATGGAGTTCGCCGACTACCAGCCGGTTCCTGGCGACATCCAGAGCAAACTCATCGCCGACTACGCAGCCTCCGAGAAGGAAGACGAGTAGTCCTTTTGCGATACTTTCCTCAAAAATCCCCGCAGGTTTTTCCCGCGGGGATTTTTATGCCTTAACGTAACGCCTGATTTCGCCCTCCGGAACATAAACAAGCGTGGATAGCTGGCGGAAGGATAACCTGTATTGTCTGCGGAGTTGCTGCGCGAGATTTATGCGCCGCGGAGAATCGAGCCTTCGCGGATCACGGAATCCGAACATCTGCTTGCATGCCTCGCCGCATATTCTTCTCGCTTCAAGGTCTTCAAGGGATACTCCGCGATAATTCGCCATAGCCTGAAGCATTTCTTCCTCTCTCTTTTTCGGGCTCGACGTAAAAACCCTGAAACTGTTGTGCGTTCGGTAAATACTCTCGAAACCCTGAACATCCACATAATTCGACGGCAATATGAGGCCATTACACACAAGCCATTCTGCGGATATCGTAAGAATCTGTGAGTGGGTGACGGCCCTCTGTTCTCTAGCCGTAAGACTTCCGAAAGGGACGGGCGTTTGAATAACACCTTGATTGTCGTAATACCAGACCGGGGTGTATGGTTGTTTTCTGAAATACATAGAGCCGGTCCCCCACGGATAGTCGTAATACATGATGGGCTTTCCGTCTTTGGTCGGCTGAATAATAGTGTAAGTCGCTACGTTTTTCAGATACTGTTCATCGTTAATCGGATACAGCTCACACTTGAATTCGAACTTCATTCCCGGAGGATGTGTTCTGGCGGCATAATGACGATATTGGCTCTCATACTTTCTTACATAATCCAGGCAGGAGGAAAGTGTACCCCATAGCAGACCATGTGGGTGACTGTCTTCTATAGAGAAAGAGACAACTATCGCGTCTGAATTGGCAGCGCATACACCAATCAGATTGAAGTTCGCGTGATAATCTTTTTCGCAGATAATGAAGTTCCGGGTTTCGGCCCCGTTTGCGCAGAAATGGTAAAAGTGTTTTGTTTCCATAGTAGTGAACTAAGTTTGGTTTCTACAAAGATGGGCGTTTGTTTTTATTCCTGCAAGCGGATTTTCGCAGACAAGCCACACGCCAACACCCTCTAGAAGGGCTTATGTGGGCCCATCCCGTGTGGCTAAGGGCAAAATTGCCCCCAGCCACACATCGACCGGCCTCAGAGGGGCGCCAGATTGGGGTGGACGTGTGGCCCGTCTGCGAAACTGGCGGGAGGGGAGGGCGCGAACACGAAAAAGCCGGCCCAAACGGGTCGGCTTTTCGGGGTTCCGGAAGGTTCCCGGGTTCCAGGAGGTTCCTGGGGTTCCGGGAGGGTTCCGGGGTTCCGGGGACGCTTATTTCTTCGCGTTCTTGCGGAGGATGGTGTCGACCATAATCGGGGTACCGATCATAATCGAGGCGTAGGTTCCGATGAGGATACCGAGGCAGAGAGCCACGGAGAGACCGCGGATGGACTCGCCGCCGAAGATCGCGATAGCAAGCATCGGGAGGAGGGTCGAGACCGAGGTGTTCACCGTACGGGTGAGGGTGGCGTTCAGAGCCTTGTTCACGGTGTCCTTGAACTCATCGTTCGGGTGTAGCATCAGGTTTTCGCGGATACGGTCGAAGATAACCACGTTGTCGTTGATGGCGTAACCGATAATCGTAAGGATAGCGGCGATGAACGTCTGGTCGACATCGAGGTTGAACGGAAGGATACCCGAGAAGAACGAGAAGAATCCGATGATGATGATAGCTGTGTGTGCAAGGGAAACCACACCGCCGAGACCCCAGGCCCAGCCCTTGAACCTCCAGGCTATGTACCCGAAGATGACGAGGAGGGCGATGATCACAGCGATGATGGCGTTACGCCTGATGTCGCTCGCGATGGATGCGCCGACCTTGTCGGAACTGATGATACCGTTAGGGTTCTCGAGAGTGGAGGTGAACTCCTCGAAGCTCACGGACTCTGAGTAGAATCCAGCGAGAGCTTTATGGAGCATCTTCTCGATTTCCTTATCGACGTCTGAAGACTCGTCCTTGTACTTGTAAGAGGTCGTAACCTTCATCTGGCTGTCTCCACCATACTGCTTGACTTCCACAGATGCGTTGTCCACGGTCTCGTCGGCCTCAACAGCCTCGTTGAAGACCTTGACGACTTCCGCACGCACGTCCTCGGCAACCACTGGTTTATCGAAGCGCACGATGTAAGTGCGGCCGCCGGTGAAGTCAACACCGTAGGTGAAGCCCTTGACGAAGATAGAGCAGAGAGCGAGCACGATCACGGTTCCGGAAATGATGTAGGACCACTTGCGGGCACCGATGAAGTTGATCTTCGTGTTCTTGAGGAAGTTCCTGGTGAGGTTGTTCTCGAAGGTAATGTTCTTACCCTTGCTCACACGGTCGTCGAAGATGATGCGGGTGATGAAGATCGAGGTGACGACGGAGGTGATGATACCGATGATGAGGGTGGTGGCGAAGCCCTGGATAGGACCCGAACCGAACACGAACAGCACGATACCGGTAAGGAGGGTGGTCACCTGACCGTCGATGATGGCGGAGTAAGCGTTCTGGTATCCGTCGTGGATAGCCTTGCTAAGACCCTTGCCTGCCTTCAGCTCTTCCTTCACGCGCTCATAGATAATAACGTTGGCATCCACAGCCATACCCAGCGTCAGGATCAAACCCGCGATACCCGGGAGGGTAAGGGTTGCTCCGAAAGCCGCGAGGGTTCCGAAGAGGAATACGACGTTGGTAACAAGCGCCACGTCTGCGACAAGACCTGCTCCCTGATAGAAGAAGATCATATAAAGCAGAACGAGGATGAAAGCGATGATAAAGGAAATCAGACCCGCACGGATCGACTCGGCACCGAGGGAAGGACCCACGACCTGCTCCTGGACGATGGTCGCAGGGGCGGGAAGCTTACCGGACTTGAGAACGTTGGTAAGGTCGGTGGCCTCTTCGATGTCGAACTGGCCGCTGATCTCGGAGTTTCCTCCGGTGATCTCAGTGTTGACCACGGGATATGAGTAGACCGTACCGTCGAGGACGATGGCGATCTGCTTGCCGATGTTGTCCTTGGTGAGGCGTGCCCAGATGTTCGCGCCTTCAGCGTTCATAGACATACTCACGGAAGGGGCGCCGCCGCCGCGCTGGTTGTTGTACGACACGCGGGCGTCGGTAACCACACTACCGTCGAGCGGGGCCTTGCCGTCGCGGGAGCTGACCTTGATGGCGATGAGCTCATAGACATTGTCCACGGCGACGCGGTCGGTGGGTTTCACTGACCACATCGGGCGGAACTCGGCCGGGAAGATGTCGGCGGTCTCACGAAGGAGAGCGCCCACCTTGGCGGTGTCCACAGCGTTCGCATAACCGATGCAAGCGCCCTGACGCGACTGCGAAGGGGAGAGAACTGCGAACAGAGGGTTGGCCTTCCTGTAGGCCTCGAGCTCGGCGCTCGATCCCTTCTGCTGTGCGAGCTCCTGCGCCACCACATCGTCGGACTCGGCGGCCTTGGCGGTCACTGTCTCCGAGCTTCTGAGCTGTGCGAGAGTCTCGTTCGCTTCCTCGAGGTAAGGGTAGATCTCCGAATTCTCGAACGTGGTCCAGAACTCGAGCGATGCGGTTCCCTGGAGGAGTTTACGCACACGCTCAGGCTCTTTCACGCCCGGGAGTTCGATAAGGATGCGTCCGGTGTTTCCAAGCCTCTGGATGGAGGGAGAAGCCACACCGAAACGGTCGATACGGTTACGGAGCACGTTGAAGGAGTTCGCCACTGCGGCCTCCGCATCTTCGCGGATCACCGAGATGACTTCGTCGTCCGTGCTGTCCGGCTTGATGCGGTCGCGCATCTCGTATGTGCCGAATATCTGGGCGAGCCTCTGGCCGTTCGAGACTTCCTTCCACGCCTCTGCGAAGAGGGTGATGAAGTCGCCGCGGCTGCTCACCGAACGCTCCCTGGCAAGGGCCACAGCCTTGTTGAACTCAGGGGTATGCTCACCTGCGAGGGCCTTCACGAGGTCCTCGAGCTGAACCTGCAGCATAACGTTCATACCGCCCTTGAGGTCCAGGCCGAGATTTATCTCCTTTGCCTTAACATCTTTGTAAGTTTGTCCGAGATAGACTTTTTCCGAGGAGATGGAATCTGTGTACCATCTGCTCTGGTGCTTCCTGATGGAATCGAGGGCATAAGCCTGATCCTCAGCAGCAACTTTCGTCAGATCGAACGCCTCCACAGCCTTCTCCGCATATTTCTCTGCCTTCTTCTCCATAATGCCGGTCACGGCGGTGAAGGAAAGCTGCCATACGCAGGCAAGGGCGAGGAGAATCGCTACGAGTCTGATTGCGCCTTTACTTTGCATAATTTTTGGTAGTATTTTTGATTATAATTTATTCTGTTCGCAAATAAGTCCGCAAATTTAACAAAATTTTCACACAAAGAAAGGACAAATCATCTTATTTGCTATTTTTGTAATCTATACACACTGGGGTATGAAAGGGCTGGGCTTCAAATCTGTCGTGGTGCTTGCGCTTCTCGCGCTGGCTTCCCTGCTCTTTTTACCGGCGGCAGGAGCCCGCTCGAAGGTCAAAGCCTTCCCGCGCGGCCCGCTTTCTCCCCGCGACAGCTTGTGGATAAAGATGGTCACCGACTCTTCCCTGGTGATACTCCCCGGCACAGACACTACATTCCTTAAAGACGCGCCTGAAGACACGCTTGTCGCGCGCGAGGAATCGTATCTGGCGCATCTGGACAGCGTGCAGACGGCGCGTCGCATCGCAGACAGTCTCCTGATGGTCCAGGACAGCATAATCAGGGCCCAGAAGATTGAGGATAGCATCAGAATCGCCCGCCAGGACAGCCTGGACAGGGTGGCCGCAATGATCGACGAGCTTGTGCAGAAGGGTAACGACTACAGCGAAATGTACTATTTCGCGAAAGCCTACGAATGCTTCCTTAAAGCGGAAGGCCTCTGCTCGGATCCGGAGTTCAAGGAGGCGATAGCGGCGAACCGCAAACAGTGCGACTATGCCCGCAGCCACACTCAGAAGATACCTGAGCTGACCGTGGTCGCCCGAGCGCTCTTCAGTGTGGACGACTTCTTCCTCTACTACCCTCTGCCGGACAAATCCTGGCGGCCTGTGGTTGGAGCGCCGGCGGTCTACTATCCCGGCACGGAGTCGGAGATCCATCTCAACCGTGACGCCTCGCTGGATATGATCTACCCGATGTACGACGGCGACAGGATGTACTTTGCTTCGAAGAACCTGCCCGGCTTCGGCGGCTACGATCTGTTCTACGCCGACTGGGACGAAGCGCTCGGCGAGTGGGGCGAGCCTCACAATATGGGCTTCCCTTACTGCTCGCCCTACGACGACTTCCTCTTTATGAAGACCGAGGACGGCCAGTACAGCGTGTTCGCCTCCACGAGAGGCCTCGGCCAGGACGGCGAAGATGTCCACGTCTATGTCATAAAGAACGAAGGCAAGGTTACCTACCGCGCCGTGAACAAGCCGAGGGAGCTCGCGCAGATCGCCGAGCTGGCGCCGAACGCGGAGTTCGCGCACGGCGAGGCGCACGGCGACGGCCTGCAGGCGCAGTATCAGGCGGCAGTGGACAAGGAGCAGGAGCTGAGGCTCCGGCTCGAGTCGGTCTCCGCCGAGGAACGGCCCACGCTTCAGGCCGAGCTGGATGCGGTGCTGGCCGAAAAATCACGCCTTGAAGAGCTTATCCTCAACGGCGAAGCGCTTGGCAACCCCGGCGAGAATGAAATAGTCACGACCGGAGTCGAGGGCTCCTACCCGTTCACAAAAAAATCCTACGGACCTGTCATTAAAATTATATTCGACTGATAATATGACCCCTACACTTATCATTATTTCGCTTGTGCTCCTCGGTATCCTTATGATGCTGATCGAGTTCCTGCTGACTCCAGGAATGGGCTTCGCCGGCATAGTCGGGCTCGCCTCGTTCGTGGGAGCGTGTGTGTATGCCTTTATGAAAGAAGGCACTCAGACCGGCACCATCGTTACGGCAGTGGTGGCCGTAATCGTGATAATCCTTTTCGTGTGGATGCTCCGCAGCAAATCGTGGAAAAAGCTCGAGCAGAAGGAGCAGATAGACGTGAAGACCAACACCGAGGTGGAGAAGGTCTCCGTCGGCGACAAGGGCGTCACCCTCAGCCGCCTCGTTCCCATCGGTAAGGTGAAATTCGAGAAAGTCACCTGCGAGGTGCACAATGCAGACGGAACCTTCGTTGATCCCGGAGTGGAGGTCGAAGTCATTGCCGTCGAAGACAACGAAGTAAGAGTAAAACCAATAAACTAGCAGCCATATGACCCAATTCATCGTCTGGGGTGCGATTATCATCATCGCCCTCATCATCCTCCTCTGGTTCTTCCCCGTACCTCTCTGGTTCCAGGCAATCCTGTCCGGAGTAAGGGTTAGCCTCATTCACCTCGTGCTTATGCGCTGGAGGGGCGTCAATCCGAACACCATCGTGATGGCCCTCATTACCGGAACGAAAGCCGGCCTCACCCTGAAAGCCAACGAACTCGAGGCGCACTATCTCGCCAAAGGAAACGTCCCCAAGGTCGTTATGGCCCTTATTTCAGCCAACAAGGCGAACATTCCCCTTGACTTCAAGATGGCAGCCGCTATCGACCTCGCGGGTCGCGACGTGTTCGAAGCCGTGCAGATGTCGGTCAACCCCAAGGTCATCAACACCCCTCCCGTCACGGCAGTTGCAAAGGACGGTATTCAGCTGATTGCAAAGGCAAGAGTCACCGTGCGCGCAAATATCAGGCAGCTGGTCGGAGGCGCCGGCGAGGAAACTGTACTCGCCCGAGTGGGCGAGGGTATCGTTTCCTCCATCGGTTCGTCCGAGACGCACAAAGAGGTGCTCGAGAATCCGGACAAGATCAGTAAGGTCGTGCTCGGCAAGGGCCTTGACGCCGGAACCGCCTTCGAGATTCTCTCGATCGATATCGCCGACATCGACGTGGGTAAGAACATCGGCGCAGCCCTTCAGATGGACCAGGCTGATGCAGACAAGAACATCGCCCAGGCGCACGCGGAAGAGCGCCGCGCAATGGCAGTCGCCCTCGAGCAGGAGATGAAAGCCAAGGCGCAGGAAGCGCGCGCTATGGTCATCGAGGCCGAAGCGCAGGTGCCGCTCGCAATGGCGGAAGCCTTCAGAAAAGGCAATCTCGGTATTATGGACTATTACAGGATGAAGAACATCCAAGCCGATACCGAGATGCGCGAAACTATCGCCAAAGACTAATTGTAGCGATTAGAATCCTTGATAAGGCCTTCGATCTGCACCCGCAGTTCGGAGGCTTTTTCAGAATTCAGTTCGTCGATGGGCAGGTGGAAACGGAACCTCCAGTGGTGGTTCGGATCCGCCGGCTGGTTGACGCGCTCGTTCTCGAAGTCCTTGCGACGCAGGCCCTCGTCAAGGCCGACCCAGTCCTGAAGCGGGAAGATGGCGAGCATACAGGCTGAGTTGAGGTGATTCCAAAGGATACGCTTGAGATCCCACGGCGACAGGTCGCCCTTGCCGGCCTCGGCGTTCTGCATACGCAGGGTCGCCATATCGTGGCTGGACGTTGCGCAGACGCTGAGGTACGGCCACTCGCGACCTTTGTCCATCTGGACCATCTCCAGCGAGAGTATCTTCCAGTGGTCCATCACGCCGGGGACGCAGTCGGGAACCATTCCGAGGTCCTCGCCGCAGGCAAGCATACCGCTCGCGCTCAGCAGCTCGGGCAGCTTGCGTTCGGCGTTGCGGCGCCAGAACTCGTCGTGCCTGTGGTAGAAGAAGTCGATATAGAGCTTGTCGAATCGGTCCTTCTCCGACTCGGTCAGCTTGCTGGTATCAGGGGTGATCAGCGGCTGGTAGCAGCCGGGATGGCGAGGATCTTCGTGGAACAGGCCTTCACGCGGCAGACGCATAAAGTAAATGTCCTCCGCGCTGTAAGGCATAGCCGGGTTAAAGTGGCCCATAAGGCCGCTCTTGAACTCGGTGGGGATTTCCCATATGCGGAAGAAGCCAAGGATATGGTCGATGCGGAAAGCGTCGAAATACTGGCTCATCTTGCGCAGCCTGCTCTTCCACCACGCGAAGTCGTCCTTGGCCATCTCGTCCCAGTTGTAGGTGGGGAAGCCCCAGTTCTGGCCGTCCGTGCTGAAGAAATCCGGCGGTGCGCCAGCGCTTGAATCGAGGTTGAAAAGTTCCGGGTGGAAGTGTGCGTCCGCGCTGTCGCCACTCACGCCGATGGGGAGGTCGCCCTTGAAGGAAATGCCTTTTGAACGTGCGTACGCCACCTCTTCGCTCAGCTGTTTGTCCAGATGATACTGGATCCAGCGGTGGTAATCGGGCTCGTTCTTATCCCTGTGAGCGCAGAATTCCACATATTCATCGAGCCAATAGGCGTTCTCCTTGCAGAACTTCTTGAATGCGGCTGAAGCCATATCCTTCGCGCCGCGGGCCTCGAACGCCTTGCGCACAAGCGCCATCTTCGCCTTGAACACGCGCGGATAATCGATCTCCGGCAGGTCGTTCAGAGCCTTCTGCTCCTTCTTGAATGCGGCATCCTCTTTAATGCCAAGATCCTGCAGATGTATATAGAGCGGATGCAGACCGAAGCTGCTCACGGGGCTGTAGGGATACGAATCCTTCCATTCTCCCTTGCGGGTGGTATCGTTGATCGGGAGCAGCTGGATCAGGCACTGGCCGGTCGACACGGCGAAGTCCACCAGCGGCCTGAGGTCGCGGAAGTCGCCGATTCCGAAGTCGCGCTCCGAGCGGAGCGAGAACACCGGAACGGCAATACCCGCGCCCCTGAATCCGGGTCTGTCGAACTTTTCTGCGATGTGCTTGCGCGGGAACGGGCAACCCCACACGGGGCAGTCGATCCAAGAATCGTGTATGTCCAGTGTCTTCGCGCCCGCCTCGGGCTTCGCACTATGATTAGTCCACTCCAGGCGCACGATAAGGCCGTCCTGCATCAGCACGTAGGAATAGTCTTCGAGCGCCTTGGCGGGGACATTGCCCACCGTCACGGTCCACACATCGCCCTCGCCCCAGGTCATAGGGTATTTCTTGTCTTCGAGAACCAGCGTGAGGCTCTCGCCCCAACGGGTATGATACTCTATCGAAAAGTTAACTTTCATATTATTGTTCAGGATTGAATTGCAGAATCATAAAGTCTTTCTCGTCCATATTCATAACCCGCGGATTAATCATCTCGCCTGTGATAATGTTGGTCCAGGTCCCTTCAGGAAGTTCATCCGTCACCTCTTTGTAGTCCGCCCAGGGAATCTCCACTCCCTCGGAACCATTGTTGACGTACACGAACACCACATCCGACATATCCGGCAGATAGCGGAAATATGCGTAAGTGTTGTCCCTGCGCAGGTAATGTGTCATCAGGCCCTCGCTCACGGCCTTGCAGCCCTTGCGCCAGTTAAACAGCGTCTTGAAATAATCGTGCATATCCGCAGCTGTAGGATCGGACCGCCAGTCGAGAGGGAAGTCGATGCGAAGTCCGCCGTGGCCCTGGCTGAGGTCCTTGCTGACTGCGCCGAATTCGTCAGCATAGAGCACCTGCGGGATGCCGGGAAGCGTCGCGACCAGTGCGAAAGCGGCCTTCACGCGGTATTCATCTCTGCCCACGCAGTCCGCGATACGCTCCTGGTCGTGGTTGCCGGGGAACACCAGGATGTTGTCCGGGTCGGCATAGAACTGCCTGTCCGCCATACAGTCGTAAACACGCACCATTCCTTCGTTCCAATTGACGCGGCCGTTGTAGTTCAAAGCCTCCAGCAGAGCGGTCTGCAGCGGGAAATCCATCACCGCCGGGAGGTTCGAGTCGAAACCGTCGCGGTTGAGCGCCCCCGACTGCCAGTACGCAAGCTGCGGCACGTTGTTGGTCCACACTTCGCCGACTATATTCAGTTTGGGATACTCGTTACGCACTGCCGCGCACCACTCGCTCATCGGATATTTCTCATTGTACGGATAAGTGTCCACACGCAGACCGTCCAGGTCCGCCCACTCGACCCACCATATCGCCCATTGCTGGAAGTAGCGCAGCAGGAACGGGTTGTCCAGATTCATATCCACCATCGCGCGGTCGAACCATCCGCCCTCGAAGTTTTCGCGGTCGATGGTCGCGGCGTAGGGGTCGTTCTGGGTGCTGAACGCGCAGTTCGAATGCGTGTACTCGGGCCACTGATGCACCCAATCCTGGAACGGCAGGTCCTTCATCCACCAGTGAGTGTCGCCGCAGTGATTCGGGACTATGTCCATAATCATCTTTATGCCGTGCGCGTGCGCATCATCCACGAGCGCGCGATAGTCGTCGTTCGTACCGAATCGGCTGTCGATATGGTAATAGTCCGTGCAGGCGTAGCCGTGGTAGCTCTCACGCTCGACGTTGTCCTCGAGCAGCGGCGTGTTCCACAGCGCGGTAACTCCCAGGTCCTGCAGGTATCCGAGCTGGCTGCGTATGCCGGCTATGTCGCCTCCGTGGCGGCCGTAGAACTCATCGGGTGCAGCCTTCTCGAAAGTGTCGGGAGTGCTGTCGTTGGTCGGGTCGCCGTTGACGAAGCGGTCGGGCATAATCAGATACATAAGGTCGGCGGTCGAAAAGCTCGTGCGGCCTGCGGAACCCTTGCGGCGGGCGAGAAGCTCGTAGGGCACACTGAATTGCTCACGGCCGTCCGAAAAGCAGAGCCGGTAGGTTCCCGGCTTCGCCGTTTTGTCTATGTCCACGTCCACGAAGAGGTAGTTCGGGCTCTCTACCTCGTGAGCGACCGTGGCGCGTACGCCCTTGCCGCCCTCGATCCACACGTCGAAATCGCGTATGCCCTCGCCGTGGATCATAAGCTGAAGGGGCATCTTCATTCCGGTCCACCAGCAGAGCGGCTCCACCTGCGCGATGCGGTCCGCGCCGGTCTTGAGTGACCACGTCCACGGAGCCTGCAGCTCAACACTCACCGTCACGGCATCGCCGTCCTTCGTGCGTTTGAACACGATGGTGGTACTGTCGCTCGGGATAACCTCGAACGTGGCGTCAGAATCAAGGGCCGGATGTGCGTGCTTGAACTCCGTCAGGTATTTGTAGAACTCAGTCCATTCGTTGTCCTCCCAGGTGGGGGCGACGTCCTTCTCGAAGAACGCGAAGCGGTGGTTGTAACCGACTTCCTGGCCGGTGTAGATGAGCGGTTGGGAGTTGGGCAGGGTCCAGCAGAGGATGCTCATAGCCTTCACGGCCTCTCCCATACGCTCGAATTCCGTCCCGTTCCAGCTGTTTTCATCGTGGTTGGAAGTGAAGGTCATACGGTTGCCTTCGCAGGAGATGTATGCCTTGTTGATTTCCCCGAGCAGTTCGGCTTTGCCTTTCCTGCCCTGGGCGATATCGTTCAGAATGTGATGCAGGCTCCAGCCATACATAGAGTTGAAGCCGGCCTCGTACATCCAGTCCTCTTCCGCTTCGGCGAGCATATAGAAAGGCTTGCCGGCGAGTATGCGGAGCGAGTCGATGCTGGGCTTCCAGAATTCCTTGGGAACCTGCATCGCAACATCGCAGCGGAATCCGTCCACTCCGCGTTCAACCCAGAATTTCATAGCGTTGTACATAGCCTTGTGCACACCGGGGTTGTTGTAGTTGAGCTTGGCTATGTCTGTCCAGTCGTATTCCACCAGCGTGTGACCAAGGGAATCGCGGTAGTACCAGCTCGGATCCTGCTCCGTCACCCACGGGTGGTCGGGAGAGGTGTGGTTGGCGACCCAGTCCAGGATGACCTTCAGACCAAGGTCGTGCGCTTCAGCCAGGAATTCGTCGAAGTCTTCCAGTGTGCCGAATTCGGGGTTCACGTCGCAGTAGTTCTTAATTGCGTAGTAAGAGCCGAGGGAGCCCTTCCTCTCCAGTTCGCCGATGGGATAAAGCGGCATAATCCACACCACGTCCACACCGAGCTCCTTCAGGCGCGGGAGTTGCTCCCTCGCGGCATCGAAGGTTCCCTCAGGGGTGAACTGGCGGGTGTTCAGTTCGTAAATCACACCGTCCGAGACGAAGCGGTCGTCGGCCTGGGGGGCCGGCTGCGCGCAACTTGCAAAGAGCGCGAGAGCCGCAATCAGGAATAGGTATCTTTTCATTGTCTTACTGTTTGAATACTACTGAAGAGTTTGCGCCGAGGGTGACGTCACTTCCGGACACGCTGACGCTTCCGAGAGAGACGGCCTTGTCGCCGAGTTTGTCGTCCGGCAGGGAAATCGTCTTTTCCGCAGAACCCACATTGTGAAGGACCAGCGCCTTCGAACCGTCGGACGCAGTCATATACCAGGCGGCTATGGTCTTGTCCGAAGTGTTGCTGTCGTTGTACTTGCCGTGCGCGGACATCTTACCGGTGGCAAGCGCAGGGACGGTGTTCCTTGCCTTGGTCCACTCCAAATAGGTGCGCAGGAGCGACTCGGAGTCCTTCATCTGGTTCTCGACCGAGATGTCATCCGTTAGCATCGAATAGTCCACCTTGCCGTTAAGGTCTTTGACCGCGGCGTTGACGACCTTGTCCCATACAATGGGGGTGCGGACCAGTTCGTCGCTTCCTCCGTCGTCATAGTCCTTACCCCAGTAGCCGAGCTCCTCGCCCTGGTAGATATACGGCTCGCCCTCTGCCGTGAGCAGGAATGCCGCGGCCTGCTTGAGTTTCGGCAGATCTTTGCCCAGGGTGGTCGCCGCGCGGGTTTCGTCGTGGTTGGTAAGTATGGTGGCCGGTATGGCGTTGGGGCTCGCGGCCTTATATTTTTCGCGGTAACCGATAAGGTCTTTGGCGAAGTAGCAGCCCGTGCGCTCGTTAAGCACCCACTTGAGCCTCTCCCAGAAATCGAATTCGAAGCAGGCGGGTATGCCCTTATAGTACTGCGCCACGGAACCTGCGTCCATCCAGACCTCGCCTACCATATAGAAGTCGGAGTCGTGAGTCTTGCGGAAGGTCTTGTTGCACCTGTCATACCACTTCTTCAGGAAGATGACATTGTTGGCGTTGTTGAACGAACCCATACCTCCGCAGATGTGCTTGACCGCATCGAGCCTGAGTCCGTCGATTCCCAGTCCTATCCATTTGTCCACGGAAGCGGCGAGGTCCTTGAAGCATTGGTTGTTCTCCGCCTGGGAGATGTCGCCGTAGTTGAAGTCCGGCATCCAGTCGCCGAAAGCGCCCATAAACGACACGGTCTTCGTGGTTACATTGGTCAGGTCTATACGGTAGCGGCCTGAGCCGGTGAAATAAAGGTCTCCACCGTTGGAAACAAGGTTGACCGGAGTCCCTGCGGTGATAGTTCCGTCTCCGCTGCCGCCGAACTTTGCGTCCCAGCTGGAATCTTTTCTGACAAGGATTCCTGTCTTTCCGTTTATGTCCAGTACTGCGTGGTAGGAGCCGTTATCGTCATTGACCAACTTCACTTCCTTGCCACTTTTTCCTTCCTCCCACACCCATAAGTTCCACGGACCGCTTCCAGTCTCTGTAGTTGCGTCCGTGGCGGTGATGGTCAGCCTGGGAGCGCCTGAGACCGTTGTGTGCCAGTCGCCGGCGCTGTAGGAGTAGCCGCTGAGCATAGGGAAGTTCTTGTACTCCGTGGATGGTGTCTGGCAGATGAAATAGTAATCCCTGTAAGGGCTGGAGGCATCTGCGAGGGCGTCAAGGAACCAGGGATGGCCTTTGCCGGAGTGGTTCAGGACATAGTCCATATAGATTTTAATCCCCTTCGCGTGCGCCGCGTCGATCAGGTCCTTGAAATCCTCCTCCGAGCCGTATTTGGGATTAATTGCGGTATAATCCTGCACATCGTAACCGTGATAGGAGTCGGCGGGATGCGCCGGAGACAGCCAGATGGCAGATACTCCGAGACCGTCCAGGTAATCCAGGCGCTGCTGGATGCCCTTGAAATCACCTATTTTGTCCCCGTCGCTGTCTGCGAAGCTGTAGATCAGAAGTTGATATGTGATGTTGCCCTTCTTCTCACCCGTGGTGTACGAAGGCACCTCGAAGTTATCCGAGTTGTTTGCCGGTTGCGGGTCCGGTTCGCAGGCGGCGAACAGTCCCATCAGCGCGAGCAGCATCAGGCTGTATAAGGATTTTCTCATATCCGGTCATTAGTTGGTTAACCTTCAAAGTTAGCAAAAACCCTTATGAATAGCAACAAAAAAGGCCCCCGGAAATCCGGAGGCCTTGAAATGTGATGGTCAGCAATGATAATTACTTAACGGTGTAGATCTGGGTGATCTTGGTGCCGTCCTTGCTGCGCCAGCTGAGGATACGTGCCTGTGCGCCAGCCTCAACAGCGACCATATCGGCGCGAGGGATAGAGAGCTCAATCTCGATGAGATCAGTGGTGATAACACCCTTTGCGGTGATGTTTTCAATGCTCATCTCCCTGCCGCTTCCGTTAGGATGCTCTTTAATGATAGGAGCGTCAGCGGTGCCGCCGAAGACATACATAAAGAACCAGCAGTCAAAGCCAGGGTTGCTGTTCTCGGCAATACCGGTCTCAGCATTGTTGTCCCAGTCGAAATCCACATAGTAGTATCCGGCCTCTTCGCCCCAAAGCTGTGATCCACGGCTGCCGGGAGCGCTGGCGAGATAGACATAGAAGAACTTCTCGTCGTTGGTGACCTTCATAACCTTGCAGATTGCGTCGGGAGTTTCAGCGCCCTCGATATCTGCCCAGTCGCTCATATCTCCGTCGACGGTGATAGCGGGAACGAATGCAGGACCAGCGTCCTCAACGGCTACAGTGCCTGCGTTGAAGTCAAGGATGACCTTCTTGCCAGCAGCAACGGTGGTGCGAGCCTGGTCGCCGCCTGCTCCGCGGTAAGCAATCTTCATATCATCGAAGAACACGAACTCGGTCTTCCACCAGTCGAACCAGCCGTTAGGAGTGGTGATACCCTCGATAGCAGCGGTAGGAACAACCTTGGTTGCAAGGCGGATCTCAGCCTCACCGGTGGTGGTAAGAACGAGCTTGTCGCCCTCGGCCACGAACTCAGGAGCAACATCGAAGTCCCACTTGTTGTCGAAGCATCCGCCGAGACCGTAAACGTGTGCGGGCTCGATCTGGACCTTCTTGTCCACGAGGTTCACATAGATGGTGTAGAAGCCAGCCTCTTCAACCTTGTTGTTGTCACCCTTGATGGTGCCATCCTCGTTGAAGCTGCCAAAGTCGGCACCCCAAGCCTTGGACGGTGAGAACTTGAACTCAGCACCTGCGGTGATGTAGCGGGTAGCCCAGAAGAGTTTGTTCTTGTATGCCTCCACGTTGCCGTAATAGACAGGTGTCATTTCGACCACGTCGTCGCTGTCCCAAGCCCAGTTACCGAACTGAGAACCGATGATGTAAAGGGCCTCTGCGGGGGCAACGTCGCCCGTCTTGGTCTCGGTGTAGGAGAAGCTCCTGTCGAATGAACCGGCCTTGAGGGCGAAGGTAAGGGTGATGTCATAGATGCCAGCGCCTTCTGCGGGAGCGATGTCAGCTCCGTTAAGGGTCATATCGCTTGCGAGAGAAACCTCTGCCTTGACCTTTCCGGCGTCGTCGAGGGAAACCTTCCAGTAGTTACCGGTTGCGAACTTATACTTACCGCCTTCGGGCATTTCGCAATTCTTGAATGTGAAGGTGATACCGCTGTTGGAGAACTCGGTAACTGCGGGATCGGAAGAGGTGAAGCCCCAGCCGTTCATTGCACCGCGTACACCGAAGTCGCTTGCATCGAGGAGGAGAATCTGTGCTCCGCCAGCTGCATCGAGGTCGCCGGTCTTGTTGATGTCGAGAACGATGTGATAAAGGCCGGTCTTTGCAACCTTCATTGCAGGAGCGGACTCGCCAACCACGAGAGCGCCTTTGAGAACCTTCTCAGGATTCTCGGTGTAGACTTCCTCCAAAGGGGTGACGAACTCCTTGAGCTCTGCGCTGTAACGGCTCTTGTTGCCACCGTCGTTGTAGAGGAGATAGAAATCCTTGTCGGCCTCGAGGACGATGTACTTCTCATACATACCGTCACGGAGGGCCTTGTCGACCTCATTGTAGCCAGCTGCCATAACGCAGTCGCCATTGATCTCGTTGAAACCTGTTGCAGGTCCTGCTACGTAGAAACCGTTGACGGTGACCTTGTTCCAATCGATCCCGCTGCCATTGTCTTTGTTATCGGGGTTGCAAGCAACCACGGTCAGAGCGATAGCAGCAATGAAAAAGAATAAAACTTTTTTCATAATTGTTGTTTGTTGTTAATAAAAAGGGTTAATAATAATTATAGGTTTAAGTCATTAGAAAGACGTGGAGTAACCGGGGTTCTGAGTCCAGACCGGTTTGCCGTTCTCGTCGCGCACCGACTTCTCAAGCACCTTGAAAGGAATAGGGAACCACTTGCGGTAGTCGTCGGAGGCGGTGATGAACTCGACATATTCGCTGTTGTTGAACTTGCCAAAGCGAAGCAGGTCGCGGCGGCGCATATTCTCCCAGGAGAACTCCCTTCCGCGCTCGTCCAGGATGGCGTCGAGCGAAGCGGCTGAGAGCGGGGATGCCAGCGTCGGGTATGCTGCCACGAATGCGGCTGCCGGATCGGCGTCGTAAGCGAAGCTGCGGTTGCGGAGCTTCACGAAGTCGGGCGTGTCGTAGCCGGATGTGCCGGTGCCACCGCGGAGGATGGCCTCTTCCTTCATCCAGAGGACGTCTGCATAGCGGAAGAGCACGAAGTCGTTCTCGCTGTATTTGTACTTGCCGGCATTGTCGATCTCATATTTGATATTGCGGGCTCCGGCAAGGTCGGTAGCTTCAGTCAGGGAGACACTGCCTTTTGCGTCGAGGATGTCCTTTACGATGATGGCATCTGACTTCGCATCGTCCTTATCCTTGCAGAGTTTGCCGCTCGCATCATAGATAGGTCCGAGGAACCAGCCCCACTGCTTGGTATCTTTTGTTCCCTTGCCCTCATTTCCGGCACCTCTGACGTCGGTGGCTGCGAAGCGGTCCATAAAACCGGGACGTGCGCAGAAACCGTTCCAAGGAGTCTCCAGCATATTGTAGGTCTTCTGGTGGTTGTAGTTGAGGGTTAGAAGGGCGATACGGAGCTTGTTGAGCATCATACCGTCTCCGCCGGAGCGCTCGTCGATGTCGGCTTCGCCGTTCTCCACGATCACGAAGATGTTCTCCTTGCTTGCGGAGTTGTCGATCTTGAAGTTGGTGAAGTAGTCAGCCTCGATCGCGTAAGACTTGGCGTTGATGATGGCATCGCAGCAACGTACGGCATTGGTATAGAAGTCGGCCTCCGTGGTGATGGCGGTCGTATACTCGTTGTTAAGCTTGATGTTGGCGGGTGTGCACTCAAACGAAGGAGCGTTGAGGTAGAGGCGGGCAAGCAGCGCATAGGCCAGGCCCTGTGTGGCGCGGCCATAGTTCAGTGCGCGGCTGGCGTCGTCGGTCACCTGCGGGAGGTTGGGGGCATTCTTCTCGAGGCAGTCCACGAGTTTTGACCACACGTCCCAGGGATCCATAAGCGGCTCGTCGGCTTTGTCCACGAACTCCTCGAGATAAGGGATGCGGCCGAAGCAGTCGAACAGCATATAGTAGTAATAGCTGCGCATCACTTCGAGTTCTCCGGTGTACTGGGCGTATACTTTGTCGGACATAGAGTCTTTGTAGTCGTCCAGGGTCTTGAGAAGCTTGTTGCAGAGCACGGCGCCGGCGATGGTGGTCGTCCAGATGTTGCGGAAAGCGCCGCCCATTTCGTTCCAGTTGTGGGTGTTGAGGTTACGCCAGTAGCCGCCGTCGGCCCAGTCCTTATCGGGCATACGGGTCGGGCAGAGGCCTTCGTCAGCCGTGAGGGTGACGACTCCCCAGTAGCCCCAGTGGTCGTGCAGCCATTTGACTTCAGCGTAGCACTGGCCCACGAGGAGAGCAACGTTCGATTCGTTGGTCATAAGGTCCGCGGTGGTGGGGTTACCATAGTTCACCTCCTCGAGCATCCTGTCGCAGGAACTGAAGAGCGAGGTTGCCAGCACGGCGGCTATAATTGTAATGACTATCTTTTTCATTGTTTCTCCGTTTTTAAATTAGAACAGACTCAGGTTGAGGCCGACAAGGAAGGTGGCCACAGGAGGGTAGAATGAGCAGTAGTCGATACCGCCGTTCCAGACCGAGGTGGTGTTGACCTCCGGATCCTGGCCGCTGTACGATGTGAGAGTAAGCAGGTTCTGTCCTGTAAGGTAGACTCTGGCGGACTGGATGTACTTGTTGTCCTTCATCGGGAAGGTGTATCCCACGGTGAGGTTGTCAAGCTTCACATAAGTTCCGCTTTCGAGATAGTAGTCGGAGAACTGAGCCTTCTGGGTGAGGGTGGTGTTGGCGCCTTTCACATCCTTCATAAAGATGTTCTTGTTGTTGGCGCTCATCGGGCCGTATGCCCAGCGGGTTACGTTCAGGATCTTGTTGCCGACAACGCCGCGGAAGAACAGGGTTGCGTCCCAGTTGCCGTAGCGTACGGAGTTGTTCCAACCGAAGGTGAAGATAGGCTGCGCGCTGCCGAGAACCTGGCGGTCGCCTTCGACTGCCGTACTCTCGTCGCAATAACGCGTGACGCCGTCTCCCTGGTCGGGCATAAGATAGGTCCAGAGGCCGGAAGAGGGGTTGATTCCGAAGAACTTGTAGCCGTAGAAGGTTCCCACAGGCTCACCCTCGACAAGGATCTGTGTGTTGGTGTTCATAATACCGTTCTCGCCTACACCGCCGGAGGTCGTCTCGGTGTAGTTGAAGCCGAGGCTGGGATCCGAAAGCGAGGTGATCTTGTTGCGGTTGAAGGAAAGGGTCGGAGTCGTCGTCCAGGTGAATCCTTCCTTCTGGATGGCTACATAGCTGAGCGAGAGCTCGGCGCCGTAGCTGTCCATCTTACCCGCGTTGGCGAGGAGGGTGGTGTACTGGTAAGGAGGGGTCGGCACTTCGTAGTCCCAGAGAAGGTCGGTGGTGTGACGGAAGTACAGATCCAAGCTACCATAGAGACGATCCTTCAGCAGAGAGTAATCCACACCGAGGTTGTACTCGTATTTCTTTTCCCAGCGGATGTCCGGGTTGACGTTCTGGCTCACGGTGTAAGTGTACACATATGCGCCGTTGTACCAGAAGGTACCGCCGTTGGAGAGGAGTTCCACACTGCGCAGGTCGCTGCCGAGGTCGTTACCGGTGACACCGAAGCCCAGACGGACTTTCAGGTCGTCCACCCAGGTGTAGTCCTTCATAAAGTCCTCACCGCTGACACGCCAACCGGCGCTGAGTGCGGGGAAGAGACCCCATTTGTGATTCTTACCGAAACGGGAAGAACCTTCACGACGCAGGGATGCGGAGAAGAGGTATTTCTCTTTGTAGTTGTAGTTGGCACGGGCGAACTGGGCGATCAGTGTGTGCGAGTTGCGCTCAGAGCCGATGCTCATATACTTCTTGGAGGCGTCTCCATCGCCCATTTTGTAGTACTTCATCACTTCCGGAGCGGCGAAGCCCTTGTTGCTCATACTGGAAGCGTCGTAGAAGAAGTTCTGGTAGGAGATACCTGCAACCACTGCGATGCTGTGGCCGTCGAAGTTGCGGTTCCAGTCTGAGGTGAGTTCGAACAGTTTGTTGAACGAAGTGTTGTTTCCACGGCCGGCCTTTTCGGAACCGGAGGCATCGGTGTTGACCAGTCCGTTGTACCAGTAGTTATTGTTGTCTCCCTCTTCGAAAGCGGCGAATCCGCTGACCTTCAGGCCCTGGACGGGCTTGATGTTGACGGTAGCCTTGATGCTTCCGCGGAAGAAGTTGCCTGTGCCGTAAGACTCCTTCTGGTTCATATTCTCGACCGGGTTCACGAAACCGGTTTCCTCCGAGCGCCAGAAGTATCCGTTGGGCGAGGTCTCGTCGTAGACGGGATAGGTCGGGTTCAGAAGGGCCGCGTTCTTGAAGTCGCCGCAGAAGTAGTCGTTGCGATAGTGCATATAGCTCATATCGTACTGCAGGTCGAGCCATCCGTCGAGAGCCTTTTGGCCGGCGGTGAACTTCGCGGTCATTTCGTTGCGGTTGGTGGTCTTCGCGATACCTTCAGCGTTCTTGAAGTTGAGGGCTGCACGGTAGTTGAACTTGCTCGAAGAACCTACGATAGCCACATTGTGATTGTGCGCTATTGCTGCCGGGCGGCAGACTTCGGCGAGCCAGTCGGTGTTGTATTCCTCACCGTTGGGGCCGGTGTAGATGTTCGGCTTCGCCGCGCCGTCGGAAAGGGTGGCGAGGTTGCGGAACTCTTCTGCAGTGGCCATTCCGGTCTTGGCGTTGCGCACCGAGACGGATGCATAGCCGGAATACTCAGTCCTTACGGTCGCTGTGTCGGAGAATGCGTCGCCGCGTTTGGTGGTGATGATGATAACGCCGTTAGTACCGCGGGTACCGTAGATAGCAGCGGCGGAACCGTCCTTGAGGACGTCCATAGAGGCGATTTCATCGGGGGAGATGTTGTCGATGTTGCTCACCGGCACTCCGTCCACGATGAACAGAGGGCTGGTTCCAGTTCCTTTGTCGAGGGTGCTGAAGCCTCGGATCTGGATGTTGTAACCGGTGCTGGTCGGGTCGGATGTGGTCTTGATAATGTTAAGACCGGCGACCTTACCCTGAAGAAGACCCATAGGGTTGGTCTTTACACCGGCATTGAAATCCTCGCTCTTGATGGATGCGACCGATCCGGTCACTTCCTTTTTCTTCTGGGAACCGTAACCGATGACCACGACATCGTCGAGGAAGATGGTGTCGGTGCCGAGGAAGATTTCGGCGGGAACTTCAGAGGCCTTGAAGGTCATTGTGGTGTAGCCTATGCAGGAGATCTCCACGATTGCGTCTGCCGACGACACCTTGAGGGTGAACGCGCCGTCGAAGTCTGTCGTGACGCCGTTTGAAGTACCCTGCTCCAACACGGCCGCTCCGATTACCGGACCGAACTCGTCAACGACGACACCCTTAACTTGATAGCTGCCCTGGGCGAACACTGCGGTGCACGCTACGATGAGCATAGCTGCCAAGGTTAGCAATTTTTTCATAAAGGTTAGTTGTTGTTTGGTTATGTTAATGTTCCTTTAATATATACTGTGGTTGACAGGCTTTTTCTCTAAAAGCGCCCAAAGATACGAATAATTTTTGAAATAACGTTTTTTGCGAGTTCGGATGCGGAGGGAGGGATATTGCCGATCGGTCACTGCGTGTCATCCCTGGCGTTTGGCTTCCGGCATCCCCGACCGGCCCTTGCGTGTCATCCCTGATTCGTCCCTGTGTGTCATACCCGACCGGCCCTTGCGTGTCATCCCCGACCCGATCGGGGATCTTTTTCGTTTTCGCAGAGATGAAGCACGGACACCCCCGCCAGAATAGCCTCTGTGGCACCCGCCCGTGCCTCACACCCCGGAATCGGCCCCTGAAGCACGCTCACCCCTCTCAGAATGCCCTGTGGCGGGGGTAGGCGTGCTTCATCTCTGCGGATTTTGATTGCCGGCGGGCTACCTGGGCTGGCTATGCCTAGCCCCGACGAGCTCGGCGCCGCGCGATCCTGTGCCATCAGTTTAGGAAAAACAAAACGGCCACCCCGAAGGATGGCCGCAAATCGTTGCAGAAATTTTAATCAATCTAAGTTATAAATCTAAGTTATAATCATAATCCTGATTAACAGTAAACACCCAAGTAGTTTTTTGATAGGAGCCACTTCGAGAAAAGACCACCCATACCTCCTGTCCGTACTGAGCAACATCAAACGAATAGTAGGCGTTTGTATTGATGGATGAAGTAACCGAATTAATAGTTGTGCCTGGCCAAGCGGCGGATATGCGCTTTGTGTCGTTGAATTCGGTAATAGAAGAAGATGCTCCATCGAATTCTACAAAGATATCTCCAACCCATCCGGTGTGTAAATCCCCAGTTTTTTCGCCCGATAGGTTGCCGACAATGAGACCACTACTCGCAGGAGTACCACCGCAGAGATTCGACTCAAAAGAAAGTTCTTTGCAGGTTTTGCCGTTGAATGATGTGGATCCATCATTTACTTTTGTCCAAGAAACCGATCCCCAAGCAGTGGGAATGTAATCAGAACTATTTTTGTTGCTCCATTTATATATCTGTATGTTCTCCCAATTTGCCTTGTTGTAGACATACAAATGAAGGGGTTTGGTTATAAATGTACTGATAGAAGTGAGAGAGGAAGAGCGGGGGTAAATTCTATACTCCGTCTTCATTCCAAGTCCCGCAGGCACATTAAAGGTGATATCACGGTTTGGATAGATACCATCGGTTTGAGTACTAGCGGAGTCGTTCACCGTCTGGAACTTGACTCCCACTTTTGTGGTTGCGCTTGCCCAAGAGCAACTGCTAGGAATTACAATGTAATGATCGTTGGCTGAAATAGTGTTAAACTTGTTAGGATAAGAACCATCAGTAGTGAAAAAAGCGTTCTCCGCACCATTGTCGTGGTTCCAAATGTAAAGAGCTTTCGTTTCCCAGTCGGTGGCGTCCTGCACGCGGATAATTCTACCTACCGGGACGGCGGTCTTGGCATTATAGTACTTACCAGCTATAAGGTCCGCGGTCTTAGAAACCTGCTTGAGGACATTCGAATTCTCCTGGAGCTTGAAGGTATATTTCTTGGAAGATCCGGCAGGAGTGAGAGGAACGTTGAAAACGACAGTCCCCGTGGCGGAGAAGTTAATTATTGCAACATCGTCTGAACCATCATTCACGACAAGCTTGGTTGCCAAGGCGGGAACGTTGGTGAAAGTGAGGTGAACAATCGAGCTCTGGTGAGTGAATGTAAGGCTCGAAGAGCCGAGCGTAACCGGGGCCGTCATCTTAAATTTGCTCTGGGCGTCCTCAATAGAGATGAACGTCGTGGAATAACTTCCACCGGGGGCGGAAGATGCGGGATAGTAAGCCGTTCCCTCCACAAATTCCTCATCGGTAACGGCATAAGTGAAGGTGGTGAGGGCTCCTGCGGAATTCTGGAAGTTGACATAGCGAACTCCCTCTCCGTCTTTGACCGGGACTGCGATTTCGTCTCCAGCAGTCCAATTGAATGCAGAGGCATCAACCGTTGCCTTGGTGAGGCCATCGAATTCGGGCAGTTCAGCCGTGAAGGAAACAACCTTTGGCTCCACAGTGGCTGTGCCGTCATCCGGGGTGGTTACAACTTCAGACTCGTCGTGAATGACGGTGTTGTTGGTATCATCTATTTGTTCCTGGGTGCAGCCGAAAATCAAGGCGGCGGCAACGAGTAATATCAAATTCTTTTTCATAAGGCTCAAGTCTTTAATAATTAACCCTCGGGGTCCCAGGCGTCCCAGTCTACGTTTCCCATAGCGGAACCGTTTGCTCCAGAAGATCCTCCAGAGACTGTTAGCAGCGAGGCCTCTGTTCGAACCTCGATCAACTCCGTTTCGGGAGTTGTGTAAAGTAACTTTTTCTCCATAAAAGTTATAGTTTTGTGTTTGTATCTATGTGTGTCTCAGCGCCAAAGCGCTAATCGTTTCAGTCCGCGAAGATAGGCATTATTTTGAAAATAAGCGCATAATCCGTAATTTTGCGGTTACCCTCGCGCGGGAGTGCCCGTATGCGGGAGCGCAGACACATAGGCGCAAACACTAAAATGATGACCAACAATTTCAGCAGAATCGCGTTCAGCGCGATTATAGCCTTTGCGGCAACCATTTTCGCAATAACATCCTGCAAGGACGAACCGCAGGTTACCCCTCCAACAATACCGAGCATTGAGGCGTCTGTCGACACTCTTATCTTCCCCGGCGACGGCGGAAGCAAGACCTTCGAACTGACGACGTCCGAAGCCTGGGAGCGCGAGGCGAAAGCGTCGTGGCTGACCGTGGAGCCGGAAGAGGGCGAGGGGAACGCCACGATTACCGTGACGGTAAAACCCAACCCGAATGACGAAGACCGCAGCGCGAACTTATACGTGAGCGTAAAGGACCGTTCTGAGTATTACACTCAGGTCATCATAATCCAGGCTGCCAAGGGCAAGGACGAGCCCGAACCCGGTCCGGGTCCCGAGACTCCGGTTGATCCTGTGGAGGACAACTCGTCCGTGGTGATTCCGAAGGCGAATTTCGCCGAGGAAACGGCCTGGGGCGTGACCGGCACTATAATGTCGCTCGGATGGGAAGAAGATGTGGCTATGCTGGGCGAGCCGGACTACGGCTGGGTTGCGGCGTTCGATGTGGTCGTGGGCGAAGGCGAGGAGCTGAAGCTCCGTATGGACCACAAATGGGCGACAAACCTCGGCGCGGGAGCGAAACAGCCGGCCGTGGACGTGCGCTACACCCTCGCTGAAAACGGCGGCAACATCAAACTCGCGGCGGGAACGTACGATCTCTACGTCCATCCGACCTATAGCCTCCTCTATGTGGAGGAGGCGGGAGCGACCTTCGCCCACGGCGATGCGGTGCCCTCGAGCGAGAAGACGGAGAACGTCCGCATCTACGTGCTGAACAATTCGACGTGGACGAAACCGTATATGTATGCCTATGTCGGTTCGGGCGAGCTTCAGCCCTACGGCGGCTGGCCGGGCACATACGCATCCGGCACCAAGCAGATCGGCGATTATACGTGGACCTACTGGGAGGCGTCGGGCTTCAACGGAGTGGGCAACGTCAACCTCATCCTGAATAACAACGGATCCGCGCAGCACCCCGCGCAGAACGAAAAGGAGCCCCTGTGGAGCGACCTGACCATTATGAACACGCTTTACTTCACGTGGGACGGTACGACGGTCAAGCAGGTGGAAGATCCTTCCGATCCGGGCGTGACGGGCAAGGGCATAGAGCCGGTCGAGATGAAGTTCGGCTCCAGCAGTTGGACGATCATAGGCACGCTGGGCAACACGGGCTGGGACTACGATTTCCCTATGGACACGGAAGGTTATTGGGAGGTCGCGCGAGAGGTGAGCATAGCCGCAGGCGAGCAGTTCAAGTTCCGCCAGAATCGCGGTTGGGACGTCAATCTCGGCTGCGGCGAGTATAGCGAAACGGGCGCGACGAACGTGGCCGTGGACAGTAAGATCAGCCTCGCTTCGGGCGCCGGCAATATGACGGTAGCGGCTTCGGGCACGTACGACATATATCTGTGCGTGGAGAATAAGATCGCGTATGTGCTGGCGGCCGGCTCGACTTGGACGCACGAAAACGACGGCAGGCCGGATTACTATGTGGGCGGCGTGTACAACGCGTCCATCGCGGCGGCCGACAAGCACTCCGGACTCACCTATCAGGTGAACGTCTTCAGCTTCAAGGATACCGACGGCGACGGCTGGGGCGATTTCAACGGCCTTGCGCAGAGTATGGATTATTTCGACAAGCTGGGCGTGACGGCTCTATGGCTCAGCCCGGTGCAGCCTGCGCAGAGCTACCACGGCTATGACGTCACCGATTATGAGACCGTCAATCCACGTTACGGCACCGAGGCGGACTTCAAGAACCTGATAAAGACGGCTCACGAGCACAATATCCGTATTTATATGGACTATGTGATGAATCACGCCGGCGATCAGAGCAAGTGGTTCCTCGACGTGCTCGACAAGGGGCCGGAAAGCGCCTACTGGAATTATTTCTCGCTTTCGAAGGATCCCGCCGCGGACGTGTCGGCCGGCAGAATCGCGCAGGTCCCGTCCAGCTATGGGTACAACACGTACAAGTGGTTCCCCGTTAACATAGGCGGCAGGGGCCAGAAGCGCTACAAAGTGGATCTCGACTGGACCGACGCATCGGCGCCGAAGATGACCGTTACCGAAACGACTGCAGCCGTGACCACGTCCGGCACGCGCAACAATCCGGCGCGCTACCTCTACTGGGGCGCGGGCACGTATTCGCAGTTCGTGGACGACGGTGCGAACAAATACACTCTTACTCTCGATTACAACAGCTCCTGGGGCTGCCTTGTCCGCACTACCAATCAGGATAAGTGGGATGGGAAGACCAAGTGGGGCTTCAACAAAGCGGGCGACCAGATGAAACTGGGCGAGCCGCATACCCTCTACTCCGACGACGACCCTCAGAAGGTCCAGAGCATCGTGATGCCCGGCGGAGAAATCTATTACTACTACTCCGAATTCGGCACGGGCTCGTTCGTGGACTTCAACTACGGCCCGGCGTCTTCTTGCGAGAACTCCGATGCTTTCAAGGCTATTATGGTCGGAGTCGAGAAGTGGCTGAAGATGGGTGTGGACGGATTCCGTCTGGATGCAGTGAAGCATATCTACGCCGATGAAGGCGGCGCGGAGAACCCCGAGTTCTGGCGCAAGTTCTACAACGCTTCGAACGCTATCTACAAGGCCAATGCATCTGCACGTGCAGATCTGGCCGGCGTGGGCGACGAAAACATCTTTATGGTCGGCGAGGTGCTGAGCGGCGAAGGCCAGTGCAGACCGTTCTACTCCGGTCTTCCGGCGCTCTTCGAGTTCCAGTTCTGGTGGGACCTGCGCAATTGCCTCAACTCCGAGACCATATATGCGGCCGGCTATGACCAGAACTTCCCCGGCTCGCTCAAGTTCCGCTGGGAGGGCCATAGGGGCGTGCGTGAAAGCGCAATCGCGACCCCGAAACTTGCCAACCACGACGAAGACCGCACGGCCACGTCGCTGGGTAACTACAAACCGAAGATCCGTCTCGCCGCGGCGGTCCTGCTGACCTCGGCCGGACGCCCGTTCGTCTATCAGGGCGAGGAACTCGGCTATTGGGGCAACAAGTCCGGCGGCGACGAATATGTCCGCACGCCGATATTGTGGACGGAGTCCAAATCGAGCGCGGCCAGCAAGGGCGTGTCGAACAAGGTGGACTGGAATATGCTCAAGCCGTCCATCAGCGTGGAGGCCCAGGCGGCCGATGAAACCTCGCTGCTGACGCTCTACCGCCACTTCGGCTACGCCCGCAACATCAACCCGGCTCTCGCCAACGGTTGGCCGGAGCCCGACGAGCGCACGATGGGCGGTTACGACGGCAAGGTCGCCGGCTGGTATCTGCACGAATGCGTGGACAACGGCAAGGTCGTGCTCGTGCTGCACAACTTCTCCGGCTACACGCAGAACGTCCAGCGCTGGCCGGGCGAGAACGCCACCAACGAAACCATTCTTGTCTGCAACGGTCGCGTGACCGTCAGCGCCAACCAGGACGGCAACATCGTCTCCCTCCCGCCTTACAGCTCGGTGGTTTTTGCTTTGAATTAATCAAATAACAATTATATCATTATGAAAAAGATCTTATTCGTTTTCGCAGCGGCAGCCGCATTACTCTGCTCCTGCAACAAGTCAGACCTTACTGCCGATCAGGGTCCTAAGGCCGTAAAATTCACTGTGTCCAACCTGGGCTCGTACACACTTAAATCCGCAACCCTTGGTCTCGGCGAGGTGGGATGCTCTACCGTGGGCATCTACGCAGCCGACCTTGGCGCGAACAATGTTGAGGCTACAGTTAGCGAATCATCGCTCACTCCGGCATCAACCATCTACTGGAGAGTAGGTCAGACCGATGCTTCTCAGTTCGTAGCTCGCTATCCTCACGCGAATGACGCCTCCATCAACGGCTCGTACGCAATCCCTGCCGATCAGCGCGACGCGGATGTGTATACCTATCACGCAAATGTTATGACGGCAGTCCAGAGCGCAACTCCGGATCCGGGTACTGTCGCATTCAACTTCAAGCACCCCTTTGCAAAAGTAGTTGTCAACATCACCAACAACCTTGGAGCTGACGCTGTCGCTTCGGTGGTTATGCAGAATGTGAAGCTCGCCGCATCGGCCCTTGATATGACTACTGCCCCCGCAACCCCGACTCTGACGGATGTGAAGTCGAACGTTACCGCTTACGCTGCTTCCGCCACTTCTTATGAACTTATCCTTATGCCTCAGGCTGCAGCTGCAGATATGAACATCGTTGTGACCACATCGCAGAACTCGGTGTATACCTTCCGTATCACCAACGCTTCCTACAATTTCGAGGCGGGCAAGTCCGCAACGGCAGCTGTTACTCTTGATCCTATCGGGGGCTCCAGCTTCGAGCGCGTGGCAGTCGGATCTATGAGCTTTACCACCACTGATTGGGTGGCAAATGCGGCAACCACTATCGGTGTTGTCGGCGATCCGGTTCTCGGAAACTATTATCAGATAGGCGGAACCATCTATACCGACGCTGATGCTGCTGCAGTTGCCGGCGGCACTCTCAATGCTTGGGAGAAGTGGTATAATATGACCCTCACCGCAGCCAACACCTGGACAGCAGTTGTGAACTACAGCGAAGCAATGGCAGACGATGAATCAAGCAAGGGCCTCCTTATCAGGCTTGGCAGCACTTACTACAAGATGTATAACGGCTCCGAGAATGTCGGTGCTGGCCCGTATGAGCTTTATCCTGAAGATGAAGATCACCAGAAGAATGTCCGCCTCGCTTCGGCATCAGGCAAGTTTACCATCACCTTCAATTCATCGACGAATAGCATTTCGGTAGCGGCAGCGGAATAAAGAATGTCCTGGTTTCGGAAAATAGCGCTCTGCGCCCTCGCGGCCGCAGCGTTGTGTTCCTGTTCCAAGAAAGTCACCGTAATCGCTGTGCACGAGGTTTTCTTCACCGCTTCGGTGAAGACCTATAGCACCAAAGCCAGCGACTCAGCTTTTGAGAACGGCGATAAGGTAAGAATCTTGGCGGGCTCTCCCATCGGCGAAACGGCGGTGGGAACCATCCGTGGTAACCTTATCGATCCTGACGTGCCGATGTATTGGATCAAGAATCAGAAGGAGTCGACCACCTTCGCGGCCATTTATCAGGCTGACAAGGTGGCCGGAGCAAACTCCAGTCTGTCCTATGATCTGCTAAGCGGAGGCCGTCACGATTATAACGTCCACAATAGGCTGTTAGTCGCGTTAAGCACAGTAAAACCGCTTGAAACGGTCGGATTCGAATTCAACCATCCTTTCTCCAAGATTCTGATTAACATCACCAACAAGTTGAGTGGTTCGGACATTCAGATGGTCGAAGTCAAGGGTGTTGTGATGAAAGGAAAAGTGAATCTGGAAGAGCAGACTTTGGATCTGACCGGACCGAAAGAAACGGTCGAGGCGTATAAGCTGGCCGACAGGAAATATGCGGCTGTAGTAATGCCACAGACAGCCGCACCTGTAATAATGGTAACCGCGAACGGTGACCGCTATCGCTTTGAGCTGGATGCTCCGTTTACTTTCGAACCAGGCTTTGCGTACAGTGCGGATATCACACTCGAACCGGGAATAGATCCGGAAATGCCGGTAGCGGCGACCTTCTCGTTCACGGTGACGTCGTGGGAGGATGGAGCGGCGCTGGATTATGAACCCGTGACCGACTGATACGCGTGGCGCGTAAATAGCTAGTAATCAGCGAGATACTAAAAGTCGACTCCGGAAAACGCGGAGTCGACTTTTATTAATTGCCTGTGTGTGAGGGCGTTACGCGCCACGCCGGGGCGGGACAAAGAGCGCTACTTCTTTATCAGTCGCACGCAGAGCGATCCGATGACCAGGAAGCCGGCGGCGACGAGGAACATCGCGGGCTGGCTGGAGCCGACGAGGCTGATGACCAGCCCGCCGGTGGCGGCGGCGACGATCTGCGGGAGGCAGATAGTGCAGTTGAAGAGCCCGAGGTAGCTGCCCATATAGGGGCTGCCTTCGAGGGCGTTGGTCAGGAGCGTGAACGGCAGTGCGAGCATCGCGGCCCAGGCGGCACCGATCAGAAGGAAACTACCGAAGAGGACATACTGGTTGGTCACGAAGAACACCGAAGCGAAGCCAACTGCGCCGATAAGCAGCGACACCGTGTACGCGACCTTGACGCTCTTGAAGCGCGGCAGAACCAGAGCCCAAAGCATAGAACCGATGGCCTGGATGGCGAAGATCACGCCCACCCAGTTGCCGGCCGCCTGATAGTCGGCGGAAGCGGGATCAACGGTTCCCCAGACATTGCGCGCGATGGCGCCGTTGGTGTAGGTCCACATATAGAGGAACGCCGCCCAGCAGAAGAACTGCACGAGACCGACGGTCCAGAAGGTCTTCGGGGCCTTGGCGAGAAGCTTGATAAAACCGGGATTCTCCGCGGCCTTCTCCGGCTGCGCGTTGACATCGATTCCGTGGAACTCCGCATACTCCTGCGGGTTGAGTTCCTTAACCTTGAAGAAGGTGAAGAGCACGCAGAGGATAAGAATCGCCGCGCCGATGTAGAAGCTCCAGATAACAGAGTCAGGAACGACTCCTTCGGGAGCGGTGTTGGCAAGGCCGATCCAGGTGAAGAAAATCGGGAACAGGTATCCGAACAGGCTTCCCGCATTGCAGAGGAAACTCTGGGTGCTGTAGGCCAGTGTCTTCTGCTCCTCGCTCACCATATCGCCGACCATCATCTTGAACGGCTGCATAGCGATATTGATGGAAGTGTCGAGGAAAATAAGACTGAACAGGCCGAACCACATCGCGGCGTTCAGGCCGAGGAACAGCCACGCCTTGCTCAGGTTCAGGCTGCCTGCGTTCGGAAGCAGCATCATCACGAGAACGGCGATGATGGCGCCCACCAGCAGATACGGTTTGCGGCGGCCGAGGCGGCACCAGGTCCGGTCGGACCATTTGCCGATGAGCGGCTGCACTATCATACCCATAAGGGGCGGGAGTATCCAGAAAAAGCTGAGCTGATGAGGGTCAGCGCCGAGAGTGGCGAAGATGCGGGAAATGTTCGCGCTCTGAAGGGCATACGCGATCTGAACCCCGAAAAATCCGAAGTTCAGATTGAATATTTCCCCAAAGGAAAGTTGTTTCTTGATGGCCATAATTCAGTGTTAAAAGCCATCAAAGATACAAAAAATTAGAGTTTGTAGTACACGCTCATCACCCACGCGAACCAGCGCGGAGGGAGGATAGTGCGCGCAAACACGGAGAGTTTCTGCAGGAAGGTGGATATAATATAATGGTATCCGGGGCGCTTCTTCCTGATGATGCGTGAGATTTTGCGAGCCAGGAACTCGGGCTTCAGACCGCTGTTCTCATCGTGCTCTATCGAAGCGAGCGAGTTGGCGTAGCCGGGGTAAACCTTGTGCACCTCCGGATTGTCCACGCTCTTGCGCTGTGCCGTGAACGCGGTCGCGAAATCGCCGGGCTCGATCGTAGTCACATTGATGCCGAACTTCCGGATCTCGAGCCGCAGTGCTTCGCAGTAGCCTTCGATGGCGAACTTGGACGCGCTGTACATCCCCTGATACGGAAGTCCTACCAGACCTCCGATGGAACTGAAGCAGATTATATGTCCACGGCCCTGCCTGCGCATAACGGGCACCACCTCGCGGATATAGCGGACCATACCCATAAAGTTCACGTCCATCTGCCGCTGGCAGTCTTCGATCGAGCAGAACTCGAGCGGGCCGCCTATGCCCATACCGGCATTGTTGATGAAAACGTCTATTACGCCTTCCGCGTCCACGACTTGCTTTACCGCTGCCTCGACCTCTTCCTGGACGGTGGATTCCGCCTTGATGTAGGTCACGCCGGGGATGAATTCCTTCGCTTTGCGGTGAGTGCCGTAGACCTTGTGGCCTTCGGAAGCCAGCCTTTCGGCCATAGCCTTTCCGAAGCCCGATGTAATGCCGGTAATGAGTATAACCATAGACTTATGCGATTATGCCGTACTTCTTGAAGATCTTGGTGAGGACCTCGACCGCCTGATCCACGTGCGAGCGCTCGTGGGTGGCCATCAGCGCGAAGCGGATGAGCACATCCTTCTCGGGCACTGCCGGCGCGATGACCGGAGTGATGAACACGCCCTGGCGGTAGGCCTCTTCCACGAGAGAGAGGGCCTTGATGGTGTCGCGCACCATCAGAGGGATGATCGGGGACTCGGTAAGGTTGATATCGAAGCCGTTCTCGCGGAAGCACTTCCACGCATAGCGTGTGGTGTCCCAGAGATGCTCGCGGCGCTCGGGCTCCTCGATCATAATGTCCAGGGCCTTCGATGCGGCGGCGGTTGCGGCCGGCGTCATTGACGCGCTGAAGATGAGCGAGCGGCTGTTGTGCTTGATGTAGTTCAGCACGTCGTGGTCGCCGGCGATAAAGCCGCCGAGGGAGCCGAAGCTCTTGGAGAACGTGCCCATAATGAGGTCCACCTTGTCCGTGAGGCCGAAGTGGCTCGCGGTGCCGCTGCCGTTCTCGCCGAACACGCCGAGGCCGTGGGCATCGTCGATCATCACGGATGCGCCGTATTTGTCGCAGAGGTCGCAGATCTCCGGAAGTTTGGCGAGGTCGCCGAGCATAGAATACACACCGTCGATGACGATGAGCTTGTATGCGTCGGGTTCGCAGACCTTGAGCTTCTTCTCAAGGGCCTCCATATCGTTGTGCTTGAACTTGTACACGGTGCTCCAGCCGAGGCGGCTGCCGTCGATGATGCAGGCGTGGTCCGTATCGTCCAGAAGGATGTAGCCGCCCTTG
The DNA here is from genome assembly GCA_017615435.1 of Bacteroidales bacterium. The sequence goes on along the minus strand of JAGAAF010000063.1, from coordinate 1,385 downwards.
AAACCGAGGCAGCTGACCACTCCGAGGTTGACCTGGAAACCGGTGCTATAGGTTACGGCCTCCTCCTTGCCCACGAACTTCGCGAGCTTCTCCTCGAGTTCCTGATGGATGTCGAGGGTACCGTTGAGGAAACGGCTGCCTGAGCAGCTTGTGCCGTATTTCTTAACCGCTGCTATTGCAGCTTCTTTGAGTCTGGGGTCGTCGGAAAGTCCGAGATAGGAGTTCGAACCGAACATCAGGACCTTATGGCCGTCGGCCATAGTCACAACTGGATCTTGTCCGGAACTGATGGGCTTGTAATAGGGATAGATGCCCTTTGCCTTAACCTCCTGCGGTACTGTGTACCTTGCGCAGATGTCATTTAACTGACGTTTCATATTTGTAGGTTTTTAGTACGTATTCAACTAACTAATCGGCTGCAAATATACGTACTTTTTTTAATATGGGTCATTCCGGGAAAGTTGCTACCTTTGTAAAGGTAGGATATGGAAAGTAACAGACTAAAATCGCTGGACGCCCTGAGGGGCTTCGATATGCTTCTGATAATGGGCTTCGGGTGGATGCTCTACGATGTCTGCTGCCTGTGGCCGGGAGGCGAACACTTCTGGCTCGCGCGGCAGATGGAGCACGCGGCTTGGAACGGTCTGACGCTTTTAGACACGATTTTCCCGCTTTTCCTGTTCATCTCCGGAATGACCTTCCCGTTCTCGAAGCGTAAGACAGTCGGAAAGGTTCTCGTCCGTGCCCTTATAATGGTGGCGCTGGGTATGGTTTACAATGGATGCTGTGACCTGAACTTCGCGTCAATGCGCTTCTACAGCGTGCTGGGCCGTATCGGAATCGCGTGGGCATTGGCGGCCTTGCTGTATATGTCCCTGGAGTGGAAACCGCGGGCGATAATTGCGGCCGTAATCCTTGTCGGCTACAATCTTCTGCTTACGATAGTTGCTCCCGACCGCCCAGGCGCGGATCCGCTGTCGATGGAAGGTAACCTGGTAGGTTATGTGGACCGCTGTCTGATGCCCGGACATTTATACTTTGAGGTTTTTGATCCTGAAGGTCTGCTAAGTACCCTCCCGGCTGTTGTCACCGCTATGCTAGGGCAGTTTGCCGGGGACTTTGTGCGCAGCGAGCGGCCCCACAAGACCTTGTCTATGCTGGGGGGCGCCGCCGTTCTTCTGGGGCTCGGCCTGATCTGGAGCATCTGGCTGCCGGTTAACAAGAGTCTTTGGACCAGCAGTTTCGTCCTGGTCGTGGCGGCCTATTCGCTCGCGCTGTTCGCGCTGTTCTATTATCTAATAGATGTCAGGGGTTGGAAGAAATGGGCCTTCCCGCTAGAGGTTATCGGCCTGAATTCCATTACCATTTATATGCTCCAGAGGATA
>JAGAAF010000062.1 GCA_017615435.1 Bacteroidales bacterium | reverse complement strand
TAGTGCCGTCGAGGTCGCTTAGCCGCGCTGCCCGCGCCCTCATCCTCGTCCACAACCACCCCGCCGGCAACCCGGAGCCCTCTGCCGCAGACGTCTCCCAGACGCAGGCTCTCGCCCGCGCCTCCGCCGCCTGCGGCCTCCGTCTCCTGGACCACATTATTGTCTCCGACGACTCGTATTATAGTTTTTCAGACGAAAAACTCTATAATTCTAATTTTTAGAATTATTATTCAAAATTTAGATAATTATTGTATATTTGTAACGCTTTTGACATATGAGAATTGTGGCAAAGAAGGCCCTGGTCCAGTTTTACGCCATTCACAAAGATGCTCAAACGGCACTTGAAGATTGGAATGATAAAGCCGAACGAGCCAATTGGGATTGTTTTGCTGATGTTAAACACACCTTCGGATCTGCAGATTCTGTTGGAAACAAAAGGATAGTATTCAACATAAGGGGAAATAATTACAGGCTGGTTGCACTGGTGTTGTTCAAGATAAAAATGGTGTACATAAGATTCATCGGCACCCATACTGAATACGATCAGATAAAGGATATTGAAAACATTTAGGTTATGACGAAGATAGAAAACGAGAAGCAGTATGAATCTGCAATGAAGAGAATCAATGAACTCTTGGAGGTCGTTGGAGAAGATACGCCGGAAGATGATATCCGCAGCGTCGAATTGGTACTTCTGTCAAACCTAGTGGCCGACTACGAAAATGAACACTACCCTATCAAGAAACCAACATTGATAGATGTTCTTAAACTTCGTATGTATGAGATGGGTTTAACCCAAAGCGCCCTTGCTGCTCTTTTGGGAATGAATCAGTCCAAAATCAGCGAAATCATCTCCGGCAAATCCGAGCCCACACTAAAGCAAGCCCGCAAAATCTCTCAGAAACTCGATATCCCCCCTGCAATCGTCCTAGGGGTCTAAGCAAAATCTTCTCTCTTTTTGTACACCAGAACGCATTACCCCCTCTAAAGCGTGGGAGATAAGTGATTGATAATGAGGGTGTTAAGCAAATTAGGTCTGCCAAAAACGACAGACCTAATTTAAGTAAGTGGCTGTTAGTCAGCGAGTTAGCCACCACGGGGCGGGGAGCTTTACGCGTCACGTGTGAAGTCGGGGATATTCGAACTACCAATAGTGAACAAAAAAGCGAGAGTTGTTATCTCTCGCTTTGTATGAATTAGAAAATAGAAGTCTTATTCTCCTGTTTTGATTACTTTAAAAAGTCCCTCTCCCAATAAAACTACCGCATTTCCTCCCTGCTCCTTAGCCTGATATACGGCTATCCTGACTATGTTTTTCTTAATGTCTTTTGTTCCGGGATGAAGGATGGGAATATCCAACGGCTTATAGTTGTTCATCGAGATGACCTCAAAAGGAACCGTAACTTCGTTTTCGCTGTAAAATACAGCAATTTCATTCTTTACTGCAAGCTCTTTCTTACTGGTCATGCTTACATCGTAATTGGCGGTCAATTCGGACGCCTTGTAAACCGTCGTGCAGGAGGCGAACAAAATGGCAGAGGCAGCCACAAGCAGCAACATTTTAAGTTTGGACATAGTACAATAATGGGCCTAGCTCCGTAGCCAATAAGTAATACTTAACAAAAGCAGGGAACCAATTCAACAAAAATCATTAATTGACCATTGTTAAATCTGCTTTTGCGAAAGGTTATTAGTGTTAACGAAGATAATAATAATAATAACCGAGAGTGCAAAAAGATTTGCTCGTGTATGACGCGACGAATCTTTATTTTCCCGTGAAGGCTCCTTCGAAGAGGATGGTGTTGGAGGAGGATTCGGCGATGAAGAAAGCGAAGGGGTGATCCGCGACGAACCAGACGATCTTGGGCTCTTCGCCAGGGCCGGCCGCGCTCTCGCCGAACATTTGCACGACTGTGACCGCAGCGGCTTCTGTGCCCCATTCGGCGACTGAGATTCTTGCCTTCTGGATCACGTTGGCGATAGCGTAGTCGTAGTCTTCTTCCTTCGGGGCGAACATATTGTCAAATTCTGCAGAGCCCATCTTGAATGCTCGCCGCACTCCCAGCGCCTTCAAAGCGCCACTCAAGTCGTATTTGTTCTCGATGTCGAACTTCGGGAGCTTGACGTGGACCTCGTAGTCCGTACTCAAAGCTGAAGTGATATCTTTCCAGGTAATATCGGTGATCTTGCCGATCACTTCGTCCAGATTATTATCCTTGGGGAGAAGGAAATACATATAGTACTTGTAGCGGGCAAAAGGCAGGGCAAGAACTTTGAAATCATCGAATTCGGCGTAGTGGTAGTTGCCCGAGGTCTGCATATATTTCACTTTCTTCGAGGCCGTGCCCGAAAAATTGAAGTAGTCTTCGTAGGTGCCTCCTTCCGTGAACATCGGATCATACTCGCTGCCGGCCCATTTCGCCTTGAAGTACAAAGCGTTCATCAGGAAGGCAACGGCGTCTTTGTAGATTTCCTCGGGTTCCAGCACTTTGTCTATGAAGCCGTCCGTGTTGCGTTTCGCCCAGTCGTTGATCCTTGCAGCAATCAGAGCGGGATCGCTGAAGTCCACGTTCTCCACAGCGGCGTAGTAGTTCTCTTCCACCTTTTTCTGGAAAGAAGGGAGAAGCGGAAACTCGTCGTTCACCAGCAACGCGTTAGTCACCTTGAGCTTGGCCTGAAGGGACACAGCGGGCAGCTGCTCCATCAGAATCTTGCAGTACTCGTTGAGGGCGTCGATTCCGTCAGAGCCATAGCCCAGGAAGTCGATAATCTCCTGCAGAGTCTCTCCGGACGCGCCGTTGGCGGTCATGGCAAGTGCATACTGAAGGCTGAGCGGGGAGCAGACCATGTCCGAGCCCTCGTAGAGCTGCTTCAGCAGGCGGAATGCCATCACGTTAGCTCCGTCCGAATAGCCCAGCTGGGCATCTGTCAGAGTCACTTTAGTGATCTGCTCGGTGGGTGTGGGGGAAGCGACGGTGATAGGGTTCTTCACCGATTCATTATTTGCCGGCGTGCAGGCGAACAGCGCCGCAAGGCCAGCTGCGAAACTGATAGCTATCTTTTTCATAAGTAATGATATGATGCAAATATACTTAATAATGTTGCTATATTTGTAAACTTGAAATTTAATTCTAAAACTATAACTGTATGAAGAAATTACTTGCTGTACTATTAACCGCAGCCCTTTGCATCAGCGCATTTGCAGAGGAGAAAGAGATGAAGACCGGATGGTCTTTCGGTGTCCTCCCGACCGCAACTTTTTCGGTTGACAACGGCTTCCAGGCCGGTGCATTCGGAGATGTGTACTACTATGGAGACGGCGGCACCTATCCTGATCCGCTGCACAAAATCAGCTGGGAAGGATCATACTTCACACACAGCCACCGTATGCGCCTGTATCTGGCCTACGACTCCAAGTATCTCATCCCTAACATGCGTGTGAATGCGTCCGTAACTTATATGAACGACCCGCTGTATAGCCTTTGGGGCTTCAACGGCGCCGCCTCCACCCAGGGCACTGAGAATTACTACGGTGCCAACCACGTCTGGGGCAACAGAGATATGGTCGTTCCCGGAACAACCAACAATGTCAACTACTACGGCATGAGCCGCGAGATGCTTCGCATCCTTGCCAACTTCCAGGGAAAAATCACCGACAACCTCAACTGGGCGGCCGGAATGAACTTCTGGAAGTGGAACCTCGGTGCGATGAAGGACAACGGTGTGGATGTGGACGGCAACAAGCAGTACTACGACACCAATGCCACCCTCTACAACTTCCTCAGCACCTCCGGCGTTCTCACCGATGCGGAGAAGGACGGCGGCATCTCCCTGGAGTTCAATGCCGGACTCGTCTACGACACCCGCGACATGGAGGCAGCTCCTAACAAGGGTATCTGGGCAGAAGCCTACCTCAACGGAAACTTCATCGGCAGCCCCTATCTGAAACTCTGCGCCTATTTCCGTCAGTACATCAGCATTCCTATCGACTTCACCCCTGCCGGACGTCCCGTCTTCGCCTATCGTCTGGCTTTGCAGCACACCATCGCAGGAGAGACCCCTCTGTTCATGGTTCAGAACAACCCTCTGCTTGTCCAGCGTAACATGATCTCCGAGGGCTTCGGCTCCTCCAACACCATTCGCGGTCTCCGTGAGAACCGTATCCTCGCAGACGGTATGGCATGGGCAAACACCGAACTCCGTATCAAGCTCGTGAAGTTCACTCTCGCAAACCAGTACTTCTACATCGCAGTGAACCCGTTCTTCGATGCAGGTATCATCACCAAGCCTTACAAGGCAGACGCTCTTGCCAAGATCGCCGATGCTAACGGAAAGATCTACGATCCCGCATTCAACCTCCTCACCGGAACCACCGATCCTATCTACGACGCCTCCAAAGTCAACAGGCTTATCTACAGCGGCGGTGCAGGTCTGAAGATCGCCATGAACCAGAACTTCATAGTCTCCGTGGACTTCGCAAAGTGCTTCACAGAAGGCATGGATGCAGGTCTCTGGCTCGGAATCGGTATCAACTATCAGTTCTAGAAGAATATGAACACAAACGAGATAGTCGGACAATTCCGTCTTGAAGGAAAGGTTGCCGAGATTAAACCCCTGGGCAACGGCCTTATCAACGACACCTACATCGTCAAAACCGAAGGCGACGCCCCGAACTACGTCCTCCAGCGCATCAACAACGCCATCTTCACGGACGTGGATCTGCTCCAGCACAACCTGGAGGCAGTCACAGCCCACATCCGCCGCAAGCTCGAGGCCGCGGGAGAAAAGGACATAGACCGCAAGGTCCTCCGTTTCATCCCCCTGAAGGACTCCGAGAAGACCTATTGGAGAATCTCCGTCTTCATCAAGGACTCTTTCACCTACGACTCCGTCACCCCGCTATACTCCGAGTTCGCCGGAGAGAACTTCGGCCGCTTCGAGGCCATGCTCGCGGACATCAAGGAGAATATCGGCGAGACGATCCCGGACTTCCACAACATGGAGCTGCGCGCACGCCAGCTCGAGGAGGCCGTGGCGGCCGACAAAGCCGGCAGGCTCGCAAATCCGGAGGTGCAGGCAATCCTGGCCGAGATCCGCGCCCATGTGGACGAAATGTGCTTCGCCGAGAAGCTGCACCGCGAGGGCAAGCTTCCCAAGCGCATCTGCCACTGCGACACGAAGATCAGCAACATGCTCTTCGACGCAGACGGCCACGTCCTCTGCGTGATAGACCTGGACACGGTGATGCCGAGCTACGTTTTCTCAGACTACGGCGACTTCCTGCGCACCGCAGCGAACACCGTGGCCGAAGACGACCCTGCGATTGAAAAAGTCGCTTTCAGGCTGGACATCTTCGAAGCCTTCACGAAAGGCTACCTCAAGGGCGCGACCTTCCTCACCCCGGTGGAGAAAGACAACCTCCCCTACGGAGCTCTTCTCTTCCCGTTCATGCAGGCGGTCCGCTTCTTTGCCGACTATATCAACGGCGACACCTATTATAAGATCCGTTATCCCGAGCACAACCTGGTCCGCACCCGCAACCAGATGGCCTTGTGGCACAGCGCGCTCGCGAACCTGGATCACATGAAAAAGTTTATAGCTCAGCTATGACCATGCTGCGGTTCCACGCGGAGCCCATTGCCGATGTCGGCATAGGCATCGTGGGTTTGGGCGGTCGGGGGAAAGAAGCCCTCGACCGCTTGCCCCATGTGCCCGGCTGCCACGTCTCGGCCGTCTGCGATGTGAACCGCGAGCTCCTCGGCGAGCGAATGGCGGACGCGCCCGATTCCGGGCAGCCCCTGTCCGCGTACACGGACTACCGCGCGCTCTGCGAGGACCCGGCCGTGGACCTGGTCTATGTCTGCACGGACTGGCGCAGCCACGTCGAAATCGCCGTCTACGCGATGGAGCACGGCAAGCACGTGGCGCTGGAAGTGCCGTCCGCCCAGACTATTGACGAATGCTGGGCGCTGGTACGGACCTCCGAACGCACCCGCCGGCATTGCACCATCCTCGAAAACTGCTGCTACGACCGCTTCGAGCTCACGGCGCTCGAGATGGCGCGCCAGGGCGTGTTCGGCGAGCTCATCCATGCCGAAGGCGCCTACATGCACAACCTCGAATTCCGCGGCTGGGGCACAGACAACTGGCGCCTCCGGCTGAACCGCTCGCAGCGCGGGGACCTCTACCCCACGCACGGCCTCGGCCCGATCTGCCAGGCCCTCGGCATCCACCGCGATGACCGGATGGAGACGCTGGTCGCGATGGACACCGCCCCCTTCAACGGCCCCCGCCACCTCAAGGCTCAGACCGGCGAGGACGCTGCCGACTTCCAGTGCGGGGACCTGACCATGACCATGATCCGCACCGCTCGCGGACGGACGATCCTCCTGCAGCACGACGTCATGACCCCCCGCCCGTACGACCGCGGCTACCAGCTCGTGGGCACGGACGGTTTCGCGCGAAAATATCCCGTGGAGCAGATCTGCCTCCGCTCGGCCGACGGCATGAAGATCTATGAAGGTTCCGACCTCGCGGATCTGATGGCAAAGTACCGCGCTCCGTTCCTCACGCCCTCGGTGCAAGAGATGGCCGGCCGGATCGGCGGCCACGACGGCATGGACTTCCTGATGGACTACCGTCTGATTTACTGCCTGAACCACGGCCAGCCGCTGGACATGGATGTCTACGACCTCGCCGAGTGGTGCTGCATCACCGAACTCTCGAGGCTTTCGTTAGAGGCCGGCTCCCAGCCCGTCTCCGTTCCCGATTTCACGCGCGGCATCGCGTGACGCCGCGCTTTTTCCCTTCCCCCTCGCTCGCGCGTGGGGGCTAACGTGCTGACTAACAGCCACTTACTTGTATTAGGTCTGTCATTTTCGGCAGACCTAATTTGCTTAATCTACTGAAAATCAACCACTTATCCCCCACGCCATCTGCGTATAAGGCAACTGTCGGGCATGAGGAGAGCCCCCAAAGCTCTCCGCAATGCCCGTACTGTAGCCGCCGAGCCGAGTTATGCGAGGCGGCGGTGCCTATTGGTGCGAGTGATGTCCCCGTTTTAGGGACATCACTCGCACTTGCACAAAAAAAACAAATCTACCTCGCGAGGATGAAAGGCAGGGGAGTTTGAGGGGGTACGCCCCCTCATTCGCTGTACGGGGCTGCCCCGCATCGCAGCCGCGCAAAAAAAGCGCCGCTCGTTTGAGCGGCGCTTTGCGCGGGTGAGTCGTGCCGTCCCGACTTGAACCGCCTGATGCCGTGG